>NZ_JBTYMC010000001.1:0-83748 GCF_054880855.1 Streptomyces sp. S6
GCGGGTCGCGGCGGCGCGGCCGGGGCCGGTGTCGGCGGCCGGGCACCAGGAGCTGGCGTCGCACGTCCTGCTCCTGCCGTTCGTCCCGGACGACGTCCGGCGGGCCTTCACCGCGCGTCTCCTCGACCCCCTGCGCGAGTACGACCGACGGCATCGCGCGGAGCTCGTCCCGACGCTCGAAGCGTTCCTCGCCTGCGACGGCTCCTGGACGCGCTGTGCCTCCCAGCTCCACCTGCACGTCAACACACTGCGCTACCGGGTGGGCAGGATCGAGCAGTTGACGGGGCGTGACCTCGCGAAGCTGGAGGACAAGCTCGACTTCTTCCTCGCGCTGCGCATGAGTTGACGCGTGTCGGCCGAAGTGGCGTAAGGGGTCGGCGAGTTGGCGTGAGGTGCCGGCGGGCCTTCGGCGGGCCGGGGACCCGGCCTCCGGCTGCTGAAACCCCGGCGCGTCGAGTTCCCCCGACTTTGTGAAATCCTTCACCCACCCCCTTGGCCCCGTGCCACGATCCGTGCTGAGATGCGGCCACCACTCAACAGCTCGATGGCGTGCTCGGGGAGGGCAACGTGGCGCACACCGCCATGTCCGGTTACGGAACGACCCCTGGTGACGATCCTCTCCAGACCGCGGTGTGGCGGCTGCGGTCGCGCGCCTGCTGGACGGACGCGGCGGCGCTGCTGCCCGCCGACACGGCGTCCGGCTCGCTCCAGCGGGCCGCGCTGCTGGTCGAGCGGTGTCTGTACACGGAGCAGGGGTGGGCCGACGCGGAGGACGCGCTGCGGGTCGCCGAGGCGGTCGCGCACTCCGACTCAGAGCGGGGCGCCGCCGCTTGTGAACGCGGGTACTTGGCGTACTCGTCCACGTTGCACGGGGTGCGGGACCGGACCGACGAGGCGCGTGCGGCCCTCGGGCGGGCCGCCGCGCTGATCCCTCCGGGGGCTGTGCCGAGGGCGCTGCTCGACTTCCGCCGGGGGCTGTTGGCGGAGAACCTCGCGCGGTCTCCCCAGTCGGCGCGGGCCGCGTACCGCCGGGCCCATGCGGCCGCCGCCGAATCGTCCGACTCCCTGTTGCTGTCGTTCACTTGGCGCCATCTCGCGGGACTCGCCCTGCGGGACGGGGAGTTGACGGAGGCGCGGCACGGGTTCGCCGAATCGCTGCGGCTGCGGGAGGAGTTGGGGTATCTGGTGGGGACGGCTCCGGCGCTGGCGTCCCTGGCGGAGACGGAGGAGGAGCCGGAGGCTTCGCGGTTGAGGGAGGAGGCGAGGAGGTTGTTCCAGTTGCTGGGGGGTGTTCCGACGTGGCTGGCAAGGCAGTTGGGGGTCGTGAAGGACGCGTCGTAGGTCGGGTGCGGGTGCGTCGCGGTTACTCGCGCCCACGCGGCGGAGCCGCATATCAGACGCAGCCCCGCGCCCCTTGAAAGACGTGGCTGACGCCGTCTTTCACCTTTCGGCCCCCTAGCCCCCGAAGTGCTCCTCCACCAACAGCCTCACCGTCTCCACATCCCCCACCACCAGCGCATCCACCAACCGCACATGCCCCGCCGCATCCGCCGTCGGATCCCCGTACCCCTGCTGAGCCCGCCGGTGCAAGTCCTCGGCCAGCTGCACCAGTTGCCCGTTCCCCGCGAACCCCAGCAACGCCCCGTGGAACGCCCTGTCCGCCTCCGCGTACGTCGCCCGGCAGCCGGAAGCCGCGGCTCTCACGCCGGCCTCCGCCAACGGCCGCAGTTCCGCCCAGCGTTCACGGGGGACCGTCCGTGCGAGGCGCATTATCACCGGGGCCTCCAGCAGGCCCCGTATCTCGGCCAGTTCGGCCAGCTCTCGCGCACCGCGCTCAACAACCCGGAAGCCCCGGTTCGGGACGACTTCGACGGCGCCTTCCAGGGCGAGTTGCTGCATGGCTTCGCGGACCGGGGTCGCGGAGACGCCGAAGCGGTCGCCGAGGGCGGGGGCGGAGTAGACCTCGCCGGGGAGGAGGTCGCCGGTGACGAGGGCGGTGCGCAGCGCGTCGAGGATCTGGCCCCGGACGGAGGAGCGCTGGACGACGGGACGGGCCGGGGGGATCGGCGGCTCGCTGTGGGTGTGCTCGCCGCGGGCGGCGTCCTGTGCGGGGACGTGGGGTGCGGTGCCTTGGCGGGGGACGGTGACCGGCCTCTCGGCGCCCGCGCCCGCACCGGCACTCGCACCGCCGCCGTACGCCTCTAAGCCCGCGGCGGCAGCGCCGTGCGGCTCGTAGGAGCCCTGTGCGGTCGGGGTCACGGGGGTCTCCTCCGGGCTTGTCGGTACTTGGGGCCATTACGACCGGTTGTTACTCGTCCGTCAAGCACCATAGGCCCACTCGCGGCAAGTTCAAATCCCAACCATTTTGAGTAAGGTTAGGCTTACCTTCCAAAACTCGTGGATCGGTGGCCCCCGCATGCCCACTCCCCCGCCTGTCGTGCACGACGCGTACGCCCGCCTGACGGAGGTCTGCCCGAGCGTCACGGTGCGTCACCTCGGGGACGACGAAGCGGCGCCGACGGGCGACGGCTGGGTGTCGGCGGCGGGGCTCGCGGCCGGAAACACCGAGATGGAACGTTTCCTCGACTGGGACGACGCACAGGTACTGCGGGACTACGGAAAGCAGGGGCGCCCGGACGTCGTCGCGAGCTTCGGCCTCCACCGGTACTCGTGGCCGGCCTGCCTGCTGTTCACGATCCCCTGGTTCCTGCACCGCCGGGTCCCCCGCTTCCCCGTGACGCATGTCTCGTACGACCGCACCGACGGCATGCGCCTCGCGGTGCGGACGCCGGTGTCGTTCGCGTGTCTGCCGGGCGACCCGGCGGCGGGGGACCCGGGGGCCGTCGTCGTGCCGGACGAGGAGGCGCTCAGGGCGCAGCTGCGGGCGGCCGTCGCCGAACACCACGAGCCGCTGCTCGCCGGGTTCGGGCCGCGGATGCGGCGGCGGGGGCGGGCGCTGTGGGCGACGGTGACGGACGAGATCGTCGAGGGCGTCTGGTACGTCGCGGCGCTGCTCGGCGAGGGGGAGCGGGAACGGGCGCGGCGGGAGCTGGAGTTGCTGCTGCCGGGGGCGACACGGCCGTACGTCGGGACAGCCGCGTTCCGTGAACTCGCAGGTCCGAACGGCGAGTCGCTGCCGACCCGGGACCGGGCGAGCTGCTGCATGTACTACACGATCGACGCGGACGACCCCTGCGCGACCTGCCCGCGCACCTGCGACGCCGAACGGATCGCCAAGCTCATGGCGGCAACGGCGAGTTGACGGCGGTTCACACACCCCCCTCGTACGAGGCGCGGGTGAAGCTGTCGTAAGATCATCGCCGAACGGGACGGCCGTACGGTAACGAGGGCTTCACAATTTCCTCACGCGCCGCGGAAACTTTCCGTGGAACCATCCGTACGAGTAGTCTTATTCGAACTCAACTCCCTCCGCTCAAGCAGCAGTTCGAGCAGAACGTCGCCGTGGGCATCCCCTTGCACCTCCTTGGCGGCCTCTTGCCCCGAAACCCCCTTGAGGGCCGGGGGGATTGGGCCAATATGGCGGGCGATACGCCCTATCCCAATGCAAGGGACTCCAGATGAGACTGACCGACATATCGCTGAACTGGCTGCTTCCGGGCGCCGTACTGCTCCTGGGCCTGCTGGCGGCGATGGCGGTGCTCGCGCGGAGCAAGCGGTCCGGCGGGGAGCACGCCAAGGACGACTCCTGGGAGCGCAGCGAGGAACGGCGTAGGCGCAAGGAAGCGTTCTACGGCATGGCCTCCTATGTCCTGCTGTTCTGCTGCGCCGCCGTCGCCGCGGCGCTCTCCTACCGGGGGCTCGTCGGCTTCGGCCGGGAGAACCTCGGCCTTTCCAACGGGTGGGAGTACCTGGTCCCGTTCGGCCTCGACGGTGCGGCCATGTTCTGCTCCGTCCTCGCCGTGCGCGAGGCGAGCCACGGTGACGCGGCTCTCGGCTCCCGGATACTGGTGTGGACGTTCGCGGGCGCTGCCGCCTGGTTCAACTGGGTGCACGCGCCCCGGGGCTTCGGTCACGACGGTGCGCCCCAGTTCTTCTCCGGTATGTCCCTCTCCGCCGCCGTCCTGTTCGACCGCGCGCTGAAGCAGACCCGCCGTTCCGCGCTGCGTGAGCAGGGTCTCGTGCCGCGTCCGCTGCCGCAGATCCGTGTCGTGCGCTGGGTGCGGGCGCCTCGCGAGACGTACAAGGCGTGGTCGCTGATGCTTCTGGAGAACGTCCGCAGCCTCGACGAGGCGGTCGACGAGGTGCGCGACGACAAGGCGCGCAAGCAGGAGGCGAAGCGGCTCCAGCGTGAGCAGTCCCGGGTGGAGAAGGCTCAGCTCAAGGCCATAAGCCGGGGGCACCGGGGGTTTCCCGGGCGGGGTGGCCGGCCGATGGAGGCGCCTCCGGAGGTGGCACTTGAGCGGGTCGGCACCGGCGCTTCGGAGCCTGCCATAGCGGCGTCCTCACCGGAGCAGCTGCCGGTCCGCCAGCGCCCCTCGCTCTCGCCGGTCCGGCAGGGCTCGGAGGCGTCGCTCTCCAGCACCGTCGACCTCACCGCCGAGGACGACACGATGGCGCTGCCGCGACTGGACTCGCTGGAGCGCAAGCTCAAGGACCTGGAGCAGCAGTTCGGCTGACGGCTCCGTGAGCCGTGGGTACCTCGGGGCGGGGGCGCGACCTGGACAGGGTCGCGCCCCCGCCCCGTTGTCCGTCCACGTCACCTCGGACTAGGCGGCTTCCGCGCCGAGTTCGAACCAGACGGCCTTGCCGATGCCGTGCGGTCTGACGCCCCAGGCGTCCGCCAGGGACTGGACGAGGAACAGGCCTCTGCCGCCCGTGCTGTCGTCGGTGCGGACGGGTTCGGGGCGGGGGAGCCGGGCCACGAAGTCCCGTACCTCCACGTGGAGTCCTTCGGGTCCGACGGTCGCCGTCAGGACCGCGTCGTCGTCGGTGTGGACGAGTGCGTTGGTGACCAGTTCGCTGGTGAGCAGTTCCGCGATGTCCGAGCGGCCGGGTTTTCCCCAGTTGTGCAGCAGTTCCCTGAGTGCGTGCCGGGCCTCGGGCACCGCGCCCAGGTCCGCGCGCTCCAGTCGCCGCCGCAGCTGTGGGTGGCCGGCGTCGCCCTCGTACTCGGCGTTGTCGCCTGCCCGTGCCGCGTGTCCCGTCTCCTGCGGTGCCGCAGAGGAGGCCCCGATCGCCATGGGACCGCCCCCTCGTGCCTGCCTATTCATGACCCCCGCCCGCGCGCCGATGTCGGTTTCCCTCCTGCCTCGAACACGTTCACGGGAATCCATGCCCCGTGGAGCGGACGGCAGTCATGTCACGTCGGCAACGCCCAGGTGTTCGGCCATGTTCTCGGCACGGGGTGTCACGCCCCGCCACACGCCTCTGACCTGCCGACAAAGCCGGTGGCATATACCCATGGCCTCTCGCGGGTCGCACGGGCGGACACTCCCGGCCCTGAAGACGCATACACAAGCGCGAACCGACCTCGACCCCCCGCACCGCTCCCCACCCCCACCCCCTCCGCACACCCCCTCCACCCCGCTCGGTCCCGCGTCGACCTCCCCCTCCCGAACCTGCCGTACCCGACTCGGACCGACACCCACCGCCCACAGACACCCCCCGCCCTCCCCTCCTCCCCCAACTTGGCCAAAAACCACCCCACCCCGGCCACAGCCCCTGGCGCCCCCAACCCCTTGCTGCTGGTCACACCCTGGTGAGCACCGGCCGACAAGAACCGGACGAGAAGGGAAACACCGAGAGCGGGCCAGAGGGAGGAGGGCGGGAAAGTGACGCGGGGACCAGGTCCGGGGGTCGGGGGTGGGGCAGGGCCGCCCTCTCGTCCCCCATGCGTGAGGGCGGCCCAGTCTCGGGGACGGCTCAGTCCCGGGGACGGCTCAGTCTCGGGGACGGCTCAGTCTCGGGGACGGCTCAGTGGAGCTTCCTCACCGCTGTGGCCGTCGTCTTCCTGAACGCCTTGACCGGCGCGTCCTTGAACGTGCCGAGCCGGCCCCAGTCCACGACGGTGACGGTGCGGCCGTCGCGGCCGACGGAGAGGAGGCGGATGTCCGTCGCACCCCAGGAGGCGACCGTGTGGAGGCCGAAGACGTGAGCTCCCTCCTCCACCCGGACGGCCCCGTAGTCCTTGAACTCGGCCTGAACGTCCGGGTACTTCTCCTCGATGCGCGCCGCACAGGACCGGATGTCCTTCTCGACCCGCTCGTAACGCCCCTTCGCGAGCGCCTCGTCGGGCAGCACCACACTCATCTGAAGGGCTTCCGCGTCGAGTTCGGTACGGAAGGTGCGGTACCAGGAACCCTCCCCGACCCCACCCATCGCCATGCCCAGACACGTGTCCGCCTCGACCTCGTCCGGCACCCCCCGGGTGACCGGCCCCGCCGTCCACGCGGACGACGCGTCCGGCGGCAGCTCACCGGCGGACAGGAACCCCGGCCGCGAGGTCACAGCCGACGCGGGAGCGGCGGACGTGGAAACGACGGCCGCGGGAACGGCCGACAGACAGACGGCGGTGAGTGCGCTGAGCACGGCCGTGTGGACATGAGTGTGCATGGACGGTCCCCCGTGAGTGCAGATGGATGTGAACAAGCCGCACTCCGGCGTACGTTGGGCTTTCCGGTGCGACACCACGAGCATCAGGCGCCCCGCCCGCCCACGGCAAGCCGCACCACCCGTCCGCCGGGGATGGAACCATCCCACCCCCGCTGACGTGCAGATACAGAGAAGCCTGGGATGCCGTCCCGGGCCCGGGACACACGGGGGCACGGTGACGAGCGGCCAGCACGCGGCACACTTCGCGGCACGCCTGAGGGAACTGAAGTCCCGCACCGACCGCAGCTACGGCTCCCTCGCCCGCCGCCTCGGCATGAACACCTCCACCCTCCACCGCTACTGCGCGGGCGACGCCGTCCCCCAGGACTTCGCCCCCGTCGAACGCCTCGCCGGCTTCTGCGGCGCAACCCCCGAGGAACGCCTCGAACTCCACCGCCTGTGGCTGCTGGCGGTACAGGAACGACAGGGCCGGGGCCGTAAGGAAGAGGCCGAGGCCGGGGACGAGACCGACGCGGACGGCGATCCCGAGGGCGCCGCCCGCTCCGGCACCGGTCCCGAGACGGACGGCGAGGAGACCGGCGCCGATGAGCCGAACGCCCCCCTCGCCCACCCCGACACCGCCCCCCACCCCCCCTCCGCCCCCGCCCCCGTCGTCCAGAACACCACCCCGCCCCGCCCCCGCCCCTGGTACCGCCGCCGCACGACCGTTCTCGCCGCCGTCGCCTGTGTCGTCGCGGCGACGATCGGGACGCTGTCGGCGCTGCCGGACGACCGGAGGCCACCGGCGCCGGGAACGGCCGCGCGGGCGGGGAACGACGTGCCGTCGCTGAGTTCACGTCCGGGGAGGCTGACGGCGAGCCCCGCCGGGAGCCCGAGCGCGTCCGGGTCGCCGTCGCCGTCGTCCTCGTCGTCGTCGAGCGCGGCTCCTTCCCCCGAGGCGTCGCCGTCCGGCTCCCCCGCCTCGAAGCCTGTCACCGGCACCCCCATCGCCTTGAGTGTCGACTCCCATGTCTGGAGCCAGGGCTGCGGGCACTACTACGTCATCGACAAGCCACCCGTGCAGGTCCCTCCGCCCCCGGTGTCCCAGGACGCCCGCGCGTGGGCGACGGCGGAGGGCGCGCTGCACGGCGAGGACACGATGATCCGGATCTCGGTGCAGGGGCGGTCGGACACGGCGGTGGTGCTGGAGGGGCTGCGCGTGCGGATCGCGAGCCGGGCGCAGCCGGCGGCGGGGAACGCGTACTCCATGGACCGGGGCTGCGGCGGCAACCTCACGCCCCGCGAGTTCGCCGTCGACCTGGACAAGGAGCGCCCGATCGCCCGCTCGATGCCGGGCGGCGACGAGAACACGAAGTTCCCCGCCATCAGCTTCCCCTACAGCGTCTCCTCGAAGGACCCGGAGATCCTCCAGGTCACGGCGCGCACGGCGGGCTGCGACTGCTCCTGGTACCTGGAGCTGGACTGGTCGTCCCAGGGCCGCACCGGCACAGTCCGGATCGACGACGCGGGCCGCCCCTTCCGGACGACCGCGATCACGGGACTGCCGAGGTACTTGTACGACTACCAGAGCCGGAACTGGGCTCCCGACAGCGAGTGACCCGTCCTCACGCCTCCCAGACCGCCGCCGCCGTCCGGTCGTCCGCGTACCCCTTCACCCTGATCTGCACGTCCGCGAGGAACTCCGCGAGGCTGGGCGCGGGGGCGCCGGACCAGCGTGCGGTGAGGTGTCCGGCGAGTTCCAGCTCGCCCCTCAGGGGGTCCGCGAGACCGCCCGTGCACATCAGGAGCGTGTCGCCGGGCTGGGCCGTGGAGGTGCGGAAGAGGAAGGGGTCGGGGGGCGGGAGCTGGTCGTAGGGGGTGGCCGGGGGAGTGTAGGGGCCGCCTGTGTACGGTCCGCCGGTCTCCGCCCCCTCCGGGTGTGGAAGCGGTTTCGACGTGGTCCGGTGTGGGCCCGGTTCGCCCGGGGCCGGTTCGATGTCCTGCCACTCCCCCGACCGCAGCCGGAACAGGCCGCCGTCCCCGACGCCGAAGAAGACGCGGGTGCGGCACGCCGGGTCGGCGGGGAGGAGGAGACAGCGCAGGGTCGCCGTGTACTCCTGCGGGGTGAGGCCCTGTTCGGCGGCGCCGGCCCGCAGGCGGCCGAGGCTGCGGTCGGTCAGCCGGTGCAGTCCCGACTTCAGGTCTCCCCGCCGGCCCGCCCCGATGTCCTCCGACAGCCGGACGTGACTGCGCCCAACGGCCCTGCCGATCCACCGGCACACCTCGGCGGCGGCCTTGTGCGCGCCCACGGTCGCCCGCGCGCCGGTCGCCATCGCCACCAGCACCAACGCCTGCTCCCCGTGACCGAACCGCGCGGTCAGCAACGCGTCCCGCCTCGGCTCCCCCCGGTACCTCGCGGAGTCCCCCCGCACCGAGACCGCCCGCACCGTGCTGCTCCCGTACCTGGCCCCGTCCAGCACCGTGTCCGCGACGAGCTCCTCCAGCGCGTCGGGGTCCGCGAGGGGGAGGGCGGTGGGGTCGGCGTCGTAGGTCGGGGGGCCTGAACCGACGTAGTGGGTGAGGAGGGGGGTGTGGGAGGGGGGCGGGGGTGTTTGTGGGAGCGTTTGCGAGGCCGAAGGGAGAAGCGGGGGCGCGGCCGGGGAGCGAAGATCCGGGGCCGAGGGCACACCCGGTTCCGGGCGCCCCGCGAAGCCTGCCGGCAAGGGGCCCGGCGGGAAGTTCGCAGGGCCCGAGGGGGTCTGGGGCGGGGGTTCCCAAGGGGCTCGGTACGACGGGACCGGGGGCGGGGCTTCGGACGAGGCTTCGGACGACGATGAGGTGGGCGGTTGTGGTACCGCTTGCCTCGGCAGAGTCAGACGGATCGTGTCGCCGGGGCGCTCCGGAGCCCCCAGCTCCTCCGATTCCGTCGACTTCTCGGGCTCCTCGGGCTTCTCCGGCCGCTCGGACCGGTCCAGCCCCTCAGGGCTCACCGGCTTCCGGAACCGCTCCGCCTCCTCCGGCGCGGCCGGCTCGCCGGCCCCGTCGGCGGCGGTGCGCTCGACGGCGTCGTCCCCGGCGTCGTGGGGCCGGTTCTCGGGGGTGCCGTTGGTGCGGCGGGGGCGGGGGATCGGCTCCCACCATTCCTCCGTGTCCGGGCTCAGCGTGCCGGAGGCGGAGGCGAAGCGGTCGTCCAGGGAATCGGTGGTGGGTGCGGGACCGGTGTCGTCGGTGGGGGCGTCGTACAGCTGCCCCCACCAGTCGTCCTGGTGGCCGGTGGGACTTCCCCCCTGCTGGCTCATGCCCCTAATTGTCCACCGCTCGGGCCGGAAGAAAACGGGGCATCGGGAAAATGCGCGTCCTGGGGAACGGTTCGCGCGGCGTGTCGCGAGGGACTTCGGACGGGCGTTCGGGAGTGCGGGCCGCCGGACGATTCCACCCCCCACGGGAGAACCGCCCGGCGACGCCGCGGGCCGTGCCACAACCGCTCGCTGCGGCCGACGCTCCGAGTCTGCGGGCCTTCTCTGATAATCCGCTGAGAGCAAGGGTTGAATTCGATGTGAGCACGGGGCCCGTGGGACACCGCAGGCCCCCCGTGAGCCCATCTTGACCTGCGCCGTGCCCCCTCCTCCTGCACCCTGGGCAGATGGGAGTGTGGGAACTCCTGCTGGTCGGTCTGGTCATCCTGCTCGGCCTGTGCGGAGTGCTGGTACCCGGCGTGCCGGGGTCGTGGCTGGTGTGGGCCGGGGTGCTGTGGTGGGCGCTGAAGGACCCGCAGCCGGTCGCGTGGTCCGTGCTGGTCGGGGCGACGGTCGCGCTGTTCCTGGCCCAGGTGGTCCGCTGGGCGCTGCCCCCGCGCAGGCTGAGAGGGAGCGGGGCGTCGCCCCGGATGGCGGTGTACGCCGGAGCGGGCGCCCTCCTCGGGTTCGTCCTGATCCCGGTGCTGGGCGCGATCCCCGGGTTCGTCGGCGGCGTCTACCTCTGCGAGCGCCTCCGGCTGGGGCGCCACCGGGAGGCGCGGGCGGCGCTGCGGACGGTGATGCGGGCGGGGGGTTCGAGCATCCTGACGGAGCTGTTCACGTGCCTGTTGATCGCGGGGGCGTGGGTGGGGGCGGTGCTGTGGGGGTGAGGGTGGGCGGGGCTCCCCTCACAAGCTCCCCTCCAGCCTCAGCAGGCTCACCTTCCGCTCCAGTCCGCCCGCGTACCCCGTCAGCGACCCGTCCGCCCCGATCACCCGGTGGCACGGCCGCAGGATCAGCAGCGGGTTCGCTCCGAGCGCCCCGCCGACCGCCCGTACGGCGGCCCGGGACGCCCCGGTCAGGGAGGCGATCTCGCCGTACGTGACAGTCGTGCCGTAGGAAACGCTTTCCAGCGCTTTCCACACCTTCTCCCGGAACTCCGTCCCCGCCGCCCGCATGGGCAGCGCGAACTCCGTCAGCTCCCCGGCGAAGTACGCGTCGAGCTGTTCCCGGGCGGCCCGGAAGGGGCCGGTGTCCTCCCGCCACCCCGCCTCGGGGGTGCGCCCGCCCTTCTGGCCGGGGACGGAGAGGGAGGTGAGGACGCCGTCGGGGTCGGCGGTGAGGAGCAGCTCCCCGAGGGGGCTGGGGATCCGGGTGTACGTCGTGCTCATCGCGCTTCCTCAGGTCGCCGGTCGGCCCGCTGCGGGCCCTCGTACCGTCCAGTGTGAGCGGTACGAGGGGTGCCGGGCTGGCGGAAATCCGACATGGGGTTCAGGGGGCCGGGGGTGGGGCCGGCGCACCCCCGGGGTGGTGCCCCCTCACTCCCGTCCCCGCTTGGCGGCCCAGTTCGCCCGCCCCACCGCGCCCTTCGCCTTCCACTCGCGCCGCATCTCGGCCCGCAGCCGGGCGTCCGACTTGGACACGATCCACTGGTTCTCGCGGACGAGCTTGCGGTAGCTCTCCAGCCGCCGCACGGCGAGCGCGCCGTCCTCGACGGCCACCAGCACCGCGCACCCGGGTTCGGCCTCGTGCGCGCAGTCCTGGAACCGGCAGCCGGTGGCCAGTTCCTCGATCTCGGAGAACACCTGCCCGACCCCGTGCCCGGCGTCCCACAAGCCGACGCCGCGCAGGCCGGGTGTGTCGATGAGGACACCGCCGGTGGGCAGGGGCAGGAGGTTGCGGGTGGTCGTGGTGTGCCGCCCCTTGCCGTCGACGTCACGGGCGGCTTGGACGTCCATGACGTCCGCGCCGACGAGCGTGTTGGCGAGCGTCGACTTCCCGGCCCCGGACGCGCCGAGCAGCACGGACGTCCCCCGCCCGACGAGCGCGCCGAGTTCCTCGACCCCCTCCCCGGTGAGCGCGCTGACGCTCAGCACCGGCACGCCGGGCGCGGTGCTCTCGACGTCCCGCACGAGGTGCGCGAGGACGACGGGGTCGGCGACGAGGTCGGCCTTGCTGAGGACGACGACGGGTTGCGCCCCCGATTCCCAGGCGAGCGCCAAGTACCGCTCCACGCGCCCGAGATCGAGTTCGACGGCGAGGGAGACGGCGATCACGGCGTGGTCGACGTTGGCGGCGAGGACCTGTCCCTCGGACCGCTTGGACGAGGTGGACCGCACGAACGCGGTCCGCCGGGGCAGCAACGTCCGTACGTAGCGCGGGTCTTCACCCGCGGGGTCGACGACGGCCCAGTCGCCGGTGCACACGACCTTCATCGGATCGCGCGGCACGACGAACTCGGTGTCCGCCCGCACGACCCCCTCGGCCGTGACGACGTCGCACAACCCCCGGTCGACACGTACGACTCGACCGAGAACAGCGCCCTTCTCACGATGGGGCGCGAAACTCTCCTCCCACTCCGCGTCCCACCCGTAGGGGGTGAGGGGGTGCGAGGAATTTCCAGAAACGGAGAAACTCAAGGGAGACCCTTCACAAGGGCGGTCCCGGCAGCGCGCGTTGCGCCTCAGTCAGTAAGCCGACGACCGCGGAAGTGGAGCACGAACACCTGGTTGCCGCGGGACACACCCGCTTCGAAAGCAGCCATGACGCACACCTCCCGAACTTTTCTCGCCGGTCTCTTCCCCGATCAGCACGGGGCGCGCACAGCCTAGAGAACCGGGGAGAGTGTCCACCACCGGTTTTCCGCCCGGTTCCCACGATTCTCAGAGCTGCATCAGAGCCCCATCAGAATCACCTCGGAGATTCCCCCGCTACTCAACGGTACCGGCCCGTCACCTTCCAATACTCCGGGTAACCGCACGAGTTCACCACACGGCGACCGTACGATCCACTCCGCCACGGGCGTGTCGTCGCCGTCCGTTCACCCCCACCGCTCTTCCCCCGCATTCCGGAGCCGCCCGTGTCCTCTCTCTATCCGCTCGCGTCCACGCAGATCGACGGGATCGAACCGCCCGTCGTGCAGCCGGACATCGTCCGGGACGCCGACGGCGTGGTGCGTGAGGTGTCGGTGCCCGCGCTGGTGCCGACGGTGGGGCACGGGTCGCTCGCGGACCTGCCGTTCGACAACGCGACGCGGGCGCCGCAGGACGTGATGTTCAGCAGGCGCACCAGGGACGGGCGTTGGGGGGATGTGACGGCGGAGCGGTTCGCGCGGGAGGTGACGGCGCTCGCCAAGGGGCTGATCGCGGAAGGACTTTCGCCGGGTGACCGGATCGCGGTGCTGGCGCGTACCTCGTACGAGTGGACGCTGACGGACTTCGCGGCGTGGGCGGCGGGGCTGGTGACCGTGCCGGTGCATCCGGGGTTCTCCCCGCGCCGCGTCGAGTGGGTGCTGCGGCACTCCGGCGCGGCGGCGCTGGTGGCGGGGGACGTGCAGCAGGCGATGGGGGTGCGGGAGGCGGGGCTGCGGCATGTGTGGGTGATCGAACAGGGGCATCTGGAGCGGCTCGTGGAGGTGGGCGCGGAGGTGCCGGACGCGGAGGTGGGGGTGCGGCGCGGGATGCTCGGGCCGGTGACTCCGGCGTCGATCGTGTACACGTCCGGCACGACCGGGCGGCCCACGGCGTGTGTGCTGACCCACGGCAATTTCTTCGCGCAGATCGACAACGTCGTCGAGTTGCTCTTCCCGGCGCTCAAGTCGGCGGCGGGGCGGGACACTTCGGTGGTGCTGTGCGTGTCGCAGGCCCATGCCTTCGGGCGGGTCGCGGCGCTGGCGTGTGTGCGGGCGCGGGTGCGGACGGGGCATGCGCCGAGTCTCGCGCCGGAGGAACTCCTGCCGATGCTGGAGGAGTTCAGGCCGACGGCGCTGTTCGCGACGCCGGTGCTGCTGGAGCGGCTGTTCCGTTCGATGCGGGCGCGGGCGCAGGAGTCGGGCAGGCTCACCGCGTTCGACCGGTCGGCGCGGATCGCGGCGCGGTTCGGCGAGGCGGAGCAGCGGCAGCGGCTCGGCCGGGGTGAGGGGCCGGACCGGACGCTGCGGGCGGCGCGCGCGGTCTACGACCGGAGCGTGTACCGGCGGCTGCGGGCCTCGCTGGGCGGCCGGGTCGAGCACGTGGTGTGCGGAAGCTCGGCGCTGCGGCGGCAGTTGGCGGCGTTCTACACGGGCGCCGGGGTTCCGGTGTACGAGACGTACGGGCTGACGGAGTCGACGGGCATCGCGACGCTCGCCCCGCCGCTGCGGCCCCGGCTCGGCACGGCGGGTCATCCGCTGCCGGGGACGCGGGTGCGGATCGCCCGGGACGGGGAGATCCTGCTGTCCGGCCGCCATGTCCTGCACGGCTGTTGGGACCCGGGCGCGAGCAAGCTGCTGCCCGCGGCGCCGGGCGGCTGGCTGGCGACGGGGGATCTGGGGCTGCTGGACGAGGAGGGGTATCTCGTCGTCACCGGCCGGCGCGAGGACACGCTGACGACGTCCCTCGGCGCGCGGGTCGCCCCGCTGCCCGTCGAACACCGTCTGCGGGCCCACCCGTTGGTCTCGCAGGCCGTCCTGGTCGGCGCGGGCCGCCCGTACACCGGTGTCCTGCTGACCCTGGACCCGGCGGGCCTGACCCACTGGCGCCGGACCGCGAAGCGCACCGCCACGCCGTACGAACTGCTGCTGGACGACGTCGAGTTGCGGGCCGTGCTCCAGGAGGCGGTGGACGACGCGAACCGGGCGACCGGCGCCGGCATCGGGCGGTTCGCGGTGCTGCCGGGGGAGTTCACGCGGACGTCGGGGCATCTGACGCCGACGGGGACGCTGCGCAGGGACCGGATCCTGGGGGACTTCGCGGGGGAGGTGGAGGCGCTGTTCCGGTGAACTCCCCGGTAGCGGTGGTCAGTCGGCGCAGAGCCGGTACCCGACACCCCGTACCGTCCTGATCAGCGTGTGGCCCGGGTCCCCCAGCTTGCGGCGCAGGTAGTAGACGTACGTCTCGACGTTCCCCGACCCCTCGGTCCGCCGCTGCCACACCTGCTCCTGGAGCTGCTCCCGGGTGAGCACCCGGCCGGGGTTCTCCAGCAGGCAGCGCAGCAGGGCGAATTCGGTGCCGGTGAGTTCCAGCGGCCGTCCGCAGACGCGGACCTGGTGGGCGTCGAGGTCCATCTCGACCTCCCCGGCGCTGAGCCGGCTCGGCCCCGCGGGGGCGGCCCTCACTCCGCTGCGGCGCAGCAACGCCCGTACGCGTGCGGTGACTTCCCGCAGCTCGAAGGGTTTGGCGACGAAGTCGTCGCCGCCGAGGTCGAGGCCGCGGACGAGGTCGTCGATCCCGCCGCGTCCGGCGAGGAAGAGGACGGGCACGGTGACGCCGCGGGCGCGCAGCATGCGGCAGACCTGGAAGCCGTCGATGTCGGGGAGGCGGATGTCGAGCAGGACGAGGTCGGGCTGCCCGCGCGCGATCAGTTCCAGTGCCTGACGGCCGGTCGAGGCGACGGTGACCCGGAATCCGGCGAACTCCAGCGCCATGGCGAGCATGCCCCGGACGCTGTCCTCGGCGTCGACGACGAGGAGGCGTGCGGAGACAGGAGTGGTCATGTCCTGTTCCTTAGTCCACAGTGAGACTCACGCGAGGGTGCTTGAGTCATCAACCTCTACGGAACGTATCGTCACACATACCGGTGAGTAACTGAACTTGCCGCTGGCATATCCCAGTACGTGGGAAAACCCCGGCCCCGTGGAGGCCCGGGGCACTTCACCTTCCCCCCTAGTCGCAGGGGTGTCCGTTCAGCGTGAACCCGAAGGGTGCCGTGTTCTTGCCCTGCCAGGAGGCGAGGAACCCAAAGGACAGGGTGCCGTTCGCGGCGACCGACTTGTTGTAGTCGGCGGCGGTCGCGATGACCCGCGAGCCCATCTGCGCGACGGACGCGTCCCACATCTGGTCGACGTGCTGGCCGTCCTTGAAGGACCAGGAGACGTGCCAGTCGGTGAGCTTCTCGACGGTCGTCACGGTGACGGTCGCCTGGAAACCGTCGGGCCACTGGTTGACGAGGTCGTAGGTGACCGCGCACAGCGCTCCGTCGCCCTCGGGGGAGGAGGCCGAGCCGGTCGGCCCCTCGGAGGCGTCCGGCGACTCGCTCGCCGTGGCCGACGGGGTCCCCTGCGGTTCCGGGTCGGTGCGCCCGCCGCCGGTCGGCGAGGGACGGTCGTCCGACTTCGTCGTGGGTGTCTCGAAGGAGGGGACACCCCCGACGACCGGCGTGGAGTCGGTCGGCGTGCCGCGCGAGGCGCTCTCGCCCCGCGTGTCGCTGCCGCCGAACGGCATCAGGGACACGCCGAGCGCCAGGACCGACACCAGGACGGCGGCCACGAGGAGCCCGCCGCGCAGCGCCTTCGCCTTGGCCGCGGCAAGCCTGGCGGCCTCGCTCTCCGGGTCGATCAGGTCGGGCCGTCCGGCGCCGAGCCGTACCTCCGCGGCACGCCGGCGGCGCTCCAGGTAGGCGAGGCCGCCCCAGCCGATGACACCGCCCGCGAGAGCGGCGGGCAGTCCGCCGCCGTGCAGCCGCAGACACGCGGCGGCCTCGGCGCACTCGACGCAGAACGCGAGGTGGCGGGAGAGGTCCTCGGGCGCGTCGGCGCCCGGCGAGCGGGTGACCGCGTCGAGGAGGCGGACGTAGGAGCGGCACTCCGCGTCGAGCGGGGTGTCGAGGTGGTTGCGGTGGCAGCGGTCCCTGAACAGGCCGCGTACTTCATTGAGTTGCTCGGCGGCGTCCTGCGGGTCGAGGCCGAGCCTGCGGGCGACGGCGCGCAGCGGCAGCGCCTCGACCTCGGCGAGCCACAGCAGGGCGGCGTCCGGCTCCTGCATGTCGCGCAGGCCGCGCAGGGCGACGGGGCGGGTCAGCGGCGGGCCGGTGTAGCGGGCGGCTTTGTCCGAGTTGAGCCACAGGCGCAGGTCGGGGTCGAGGCGGTGGCCGTTCCCGCCGGCCTCCCAGCCGGCCGCCGAGGTGCGGACGGCCGTCAGCAGCAGGGGTATGCGGGGCAGCCGTGCGGCGCGGCGGCCTATGCTTCGGGTGCCGTCCTCGGCGGCCCGTGCCTCACGGATGCCGAGGGCGAACGCCTCACGGGCCAACTGGTGGGCGGCTGTCGAGCCGGCCGTGCACAGGTCGGCGTACGAAAGGACGGCGTCCCAGCACTCGGAGAACAGCGCGGCTTCCGCGGCGTCCTTCGGGGTCGGCAGGTCGGGCATGGGTCTCCTGCATTCGAATGCGAGGTCAACTCACCATAGCTGTAATGGAGTTGGGGGGAGTCTCGCGGCAGGGCCGAAGCTTTTCACGTCATGCGCACAACTGACAAGCGCGGTATTCAAAAGTGGCGGCGGAACGTTGGCACTTCGCCCGAACATCGACAAAGCGCCTTGACGTGAAACGCGTCCGGCCCCGTACGAGAGACCCGACTTCGGTCCTTCATACGGGGCCGGCGGCGCTCGCGCTCAGCTCGTTCCCTATCCGTTACACATCCGGCTCAGACGGCCGCCTCGTCGTTGGCCGGGAGGCTGTCCATGAAGGAGCTGACGGAGAAGACGGCGCGGCCGGGGCCGGGCTCGCCGTAGCCGGGCGGGGAGGAGAGGCCGAAGTCCTCCATGGTCTGCCGGTACGCCTGGAGGAGACGGATGTGGTACTCCAGCGGGGCGCCCGCCGGGTTGGCCTTGCCGAGCGGGGTGGTCGGCTCGGGGCACCAGGTGGTGAACCGGGGCGTGATGCCCTTCGACATGAAGAAGCGCAGGCCCTCGGTGGTGGAGGCGATGGCCTCGTCGACGGTCTTGAAGCCGAACGGCTCGGCCATCTCGACGCCGGCGACGAAGTTGGGGATCACGTTGCGGGCGCCGAAGATCTCCGCGGAGTCCAGGATGCGGCGGTGCCACTCGTCGCGGCCGACGTACCGCTCCTTGCCGGGGCAGTACATCTTGAAGAGGTACTCGTCCCACACCTCGTAGTTGGGGTGGTAGATCTGCACCCCGTAGTCCTTGAAGCGCTGGACGTCGTCCTTCGGCAGCGCCTGAGCGACGACCTTGCCGATCCAGCGGCCCGGGAAGCGCTCCTCGATGGCCTTGGCGTAGTGGCCGTAGAAGTCGGCCTCGTCGCGGCCCGAGACGGTCTTGGTGATCGCGCCGCCGGTCAGCGTGTAGGCGGTGGACGCCTTCGCCGTGTCGTACCGGTCGATGATCTCCAGCGCCTCCAGGACCTCCTCGACGTCCTTGACGCCGGTGTACGGGCGGCCCGCCGCCTTGTGCTGGCGCCAGTTGTGGTTGATGTCGCAGTACTGGCACTCCTCCTTGGCGCCGAAGTACTGGCAGACCCGGAAGACGGTGAGGTAGATCAGGTAGCCCCACTGGATCGTGGGGGCCACCTCCATCACGGACTTCCCGTTGGAGAGCTTGTGCCGGTAGTACTCCGGCATCGGGGGTACCCCGACGTCCGCGATCCGCTTGCCGTCCAGGTAGAGGCCGAGCATCCCCGAGTCGTCGGCCGCGACCCGGTAGGGGGAGGCGGGGTTGACCCGTACGGAGACGACCGTACGCCTCAGGTCGTAGGGGCCGCCGGTCAGGATGATCTCCTCCGGGGGCCTCCTGAGCGCGGCTTCACCCAGCTCGGGCAGGGTCCCGTGGTCGAACGAGAAGATGAAGTACGACTTCGGCTTCACCTCCCCGCCCTCGTTGTCACTCAGCGCGGAGGGGTCGAACGCCACTCCCCCGCGCAGCAGGTCCTCCTTGAAAACGGCTTCCCGCGGCACCCCCGGGAACCGCTCCATCAGATCCTCGACCAGCGCGGTCCGGCTGCCCATCCCGTCATCTCCCTCACACACACTTCACACGTACGACTCCTCACGGTATGCCCCCGGCGGGGGTGGGGTGGGGGCGGGGTGCCTTTACGGCGTGGGGAATATTTCCCAGCAAGCGTTTTCATCAGCCACACACCTCTTTCCCCGACGCCGCTCAGCTCTCCGCCGCTTTTTCTGACGACGCTCCGCGCCCCGCCCCGAAAATTTCCCGGTACCGCTTTCCCCCCGATTTCCCGCCGCCGACAATCCACGGCGCCAGCATTCCGGTGACCGCGAACATCACCCCGAGAACGATCCACCCCGCCCTCCCCCACGAAACGCACAACGCGATCACCAGCCCCGGCCCCACCGCCTCGGCGATCCCCGCACCGAGCCCGAACACCCCCAGATACTCCCCGGTGGCCCGCTCCGGCGCCAACGCGAACGACACCTCGAATCCGGCGGCGGAATGCCACAGTTCACCGACGGTGTGCACCACCACCCCGGAAATGATCAAGCCCCCCGCGATCCACCCCGGAACTCCGGACGCCATGGAAATGATCACGCACGCCACCAGAAACGCCACCCCCGACCGCCGGTACGCCATTCCCCCGGCCCTCGGCGTGTCGATCCCCCGGCTCGCCCGCACCTGAAACACCACGACGATCACCGTCGCGATCACCATCGAGGCGCCCACCAGCCAGTGCGGAGCGTCGGTCGCCCCGATCAGCCACAGCGGCAGCGCCACCGTGAGCACCTTGAACTGGACGGCCATCACCCCGTCGAGAGCGGTGACGAGCAGGTACCGCCGGTCGCGCAACGCGGTCCGGCGCGGGCCGCGCTCCGGTGTACCGGCGTGAGCAGCCGCCGGCAGCCGGACCAGCACGACGGCCGACCCCACGAGCGCCAACGCATTGGCCACGACGAGCAGTTGATACGCCCCGACACTCCCTACCTGCACCACCCACCCCGCCCCGACGGCCCCCACCGAGATCCCCACGTTCGTCACGGCCCGCAGATACGCCCGGAACTCCTGCGGCCGTTCCCCGCCGAACGCCCGGATCAACGGGGACCGCGCGGCGATCCCGGCCGCCTTCGCCCCACCCGCGAGGGACACGGCGACGACGAACGCGGCGAACGAGTCGGCGGCGAGGAACCCGGCGGTCGCCGCCGCCTGCACGACCAGCGTCACGGCGTACACCCCGCGCGCCCCGAACCGGTCGGCGAGCCGCCCGACGACGACACCGGCGCCGAGGGCGAGGAACCCGGCGAGGGCCAGTCCCAGAGCGACCTGTCCCGGCGGGAGGCCGGCGGCCTCGGTGAAGTAGAGGACTCCGGCGGTGAGATAGAGGCCGCTGCCGAGGGTGTAGACGAGGTTGGAGAGGGCGAGGACGCGCCGAGGGCCGGGATCCGGGAGTAGTCGGGGCACAGGGCTCCCCATCACGTGTCGATGTAAGGACCCGAACATCTTGAGGCTTGTTACTCGCAGGTGCAAGCTATATGCAACAAGCCCTCCACAAGCGGTTACGAGGTAGGTTTCACCCGCATCCCCTCGGAAGCCGGAAGGACGACCGTATGACCGCGAGCGTGACCAACTGGGCGGGCAACATCAGCTTTGCGGCTCGGGAGGTGCTCCGCCCGGACACCCCCGAGGCGTTGCGCAAGGCTGTCGCGGAGCATGACAGGGTGCGTGTCCTGGGCAGCGGACATTCCTTCAACCGGATCGCGGAACCCGGCGGCGAGGGCGCGCTCCTGTCGCTGGGCGCGCTCCCCGCCGAGGTCGAGGTCGACGCGGAGCGGCGGACCGTCCGGGTCGGCGGCGGGGTGCGGTACGCCGAACTCGCCCGGCGCGTACACGAGTCCGGCCTCGCGCTGCCCAACATGGCGTCCCTGCCGCACATTTCCGTGGCCGGCTCGGTCGCCACCGGCACGCACGGGTCGGGGGTGGCCAACGGCCCGCTCGCGGCGGCCGTCCGCGAGGTCCATCTCCTCACCGCCGCCGGGGAGTTCGTCGACATCGGCCGGGACGACCCCCGCTTCCCCGGCGCCGTCACCTCGCTCGGCGCCCTCGGTGTCGTCGTCGCGCTGACGCTCGACCTGGAGCCGGGGTACGAGGTGGAGCAGTACACGTTCACCGAACTCCCCCTGGAGGGGCTGGACTTCGAGGCGGTGGCCGGGGCCGCGTACAGCGTGAGTCTGTTCACGGACTGGCGGGAGCCGGGGTTCCGGCAGGTGTGGGTGAAGCGGCGGACGGACGAGCCGTACGCGGGGTTCCCGTGGGCGACCCCGGCCGTCGAGAAGCTGCACCCGGTGCCGGGGATGCCCGGCATGAACTGCACGGAGCAGTTCGGCGTCCCGGGCCCCTGGCACGAGCGACTCCCGCATTTCAAGGCCGAGTTCACCCCGAGCAGCGGCGACGAACTCCAGTCGGAGTACCTGCTCCCCCGCGAGCACGCCATGGCCGCGCTGAGTGCACTCGGAAACGTCCGGGAAGCGGTTTCCGGCGTTCTCCAGACCTGCGAGGTACGGACCGTCGCGGCCGACGAGCAGTGGCTGAGCCCGGCGTACGGCCGCGACTCGGTGGCCCTGCACTTCACCTGGATCGCCGACACCGACGCGGTGCTCCCCGTGGTCCGCACGGTCGAGAGCGCTCTCGACGGATTCGGCGCGCGCCCGCACTGGGGCAAGGTCTCCACCACCGCCCCCGCCGTCCTGCGCGAGCGCTACCCGGAACTGGACCGCTTCCGCGCCCTCGTCCACGACCTGGACCCGGCCGGGAAGTTCACGAACGCGTTCGTCCGCGAGGTGCTCGGCGACTGAGCCCGCACACCACGGGAACCGACTTCATAAACCCCCTTTCCGAACCCTTGTCGAATGGCCGGACACCGCCATAGCCTGGCGCGGCGCCGGAGCGACGCTGCTTCGGCGCGGGTGGAAGGGATGGGGGCGACTCCGGTGAAGCGAACATCACGTGACATCCGTACCGCGAACCGGTACGAGGTGCTGCGCCAGATCATCGCCCGCTCCCCCACCTCCCGGCAGGAGCTGGCCGCCGCGACCGGCCTCAGCCTCGCGACGGTCGCGACCCTCGTCGGCGAGCTGCTCGACCTCCGCATGATCACGGAGGTCGGCTTCGAGGACTCGGCGGGCGGCCGACCGCGCGGCCTGGTCGCCGTGCACGCCTCGGGCGGCGCGCTGATCGGCGTCGACATCGCGGAGACGTACGTCTATGCCGAGCTGTACGACCTGGGCCTGAACGTGCTGGCCCGCGCCGAGGAGCGGATGCGGCCGGGGCAGAGCAGCCCCGAGGAGGTCGTCGCCCATGTCGTGGCGACGACCCGCTCGGTCGTCGCACAGGCCGGCGTGGAGCCGGTCCGGGTGCTGGGCGTCGGGGTGAGCATGCCGGGGCAGGTGGACCGGGCGACCGGCGTCTCCGAGTACGCGCCCAACTGGGCCTGGCGGGACGTGCCGTTGCTCGACCTGCTCGCCGAACACATCCCGTACCCCCTGTACTTGGACAACCCGCTGCGCGCCTGCGCTGTCGCCGAGCTGTGGTTCGGCGGGGCGCGCGGGTACGGGGACGCCGTCGTGCTGATCCTCGGCACCGGGGTGGGTGCCGGGCTGATCCTGGGCGGCGCGGTGCACCGGGGGGTCAGTTCCAGCGCCGGGGAGTGGGGGCACTCCACGCTGGTGCTGGACGGCCGGCTCTGCCACTGCGGCAATCACGGCTGCGTGGAGACGTACGTCGGCGCTCCCGGAATCATGCAGAACATCAGGGAGTCGAGTCCGCGCAGCCCGCTGCTGCACCCCGGGGACCAGTCCGCGACGATCGACGCCGTCGCCGAGGGGCTCGCCGAGGGGAACCCCGAGGCCGTCAAGGTCGTCCGGGATCTGGCCCGTTACCTCGGTGCGGCCGTCGCCGATCTGGTGAACGTCCTGAACCCCGAGGTCGTCGTGCTGGGCAGCTGGGTCGCTATCCGGCTCGGTGAACCCCTGCTGCGCGAGGTGCGCGAGGCCGTGGCCCGGCACGCCCTGAAACGGCCGCTGGCCGCCACCCGGATCGTCCTGTCCCCGATCCTCACCGACTCGGTCTGCATGGGCGCGGCGACCCTCGCCCTGGAGGGCACGTTGCAGTCCGTGGGGCAGGCCGGAAACAAGCGCACCGCCAAAGCACGGAGCCGTACCGCACCGCCTTCGTGACGAACACCGAACCGACCGCGGCCACCGGCTTGTTGACGGGCCGTCAGTCCTGAATGAGCCTTGCGGTGGCTCGCGTCGGCGGTCCGCAACTCCCCTCCCCCACCCGACCGTTCGTGATACCGAACAGTCGCAACGCTTCGAACAGACTTTGTTCAACCCCTTGCCGAAGCCTTAGCCGAAGGTTAACGTCCCGCTCCGCAGCGCTTTCGAGCCACAGTGCCGGAGCCGTTGTGTCGCAGCCGCACTCAAGACAAGGACGTCAGGCATGTCGGCATCGAGCATGAGCAACTGGAATCGTCGATCCGTCCTGCGGGCCGCGATGGGCCTGGCCGCCACCGGCGGGCTGGCCGCGTGCGGCGGCAACAACGGGCGTAGCGGCGGGGGTTCCGGTTCGGGCAAGAACCTCGTCCAGTACTTCCACGCGTACGGCGAGGACGGCGTCGAGGCGGCGGTGAAGAAGTACGCGAAGGCGTACAAGGGGGCCAACGTCTCCACGCAGTGGATCACCGGCTCCAACTTCGAGCAGAAGCTGTTCGCCGCGCTGCTCACCGACAACGCGCCCGACGTCTTCGAGTTCCACCCGCAGATCCAGCTCGTCAAGAGCGGTCAAGTGGCCGACCTGACCGACATCATCGCGCCGGTCAAGAGCGACTTCAACCAGGCCGACATCACCTCGCACACGGTCGACGGCAAGATCTACGGCGTCCGCATGATCGACGACCCGCAGTTCTTCTTCTACCGCCCCTCGATGTTCGAGAAGGCGAAGATCCAGGTCCCGACGACGCTGGAGGAGCTGATAGAGGCGTCGAAGGCGCTCACCACCAGCAAGGTCAAAGGCGCCTACCTGGGCAACGACCTGACCCCGGTCCAGAACCCGCTGATCTGGTCGGCCGGCGCGGACACGCTGACCGCCGACAACAAGCCGGCGTTCAACACCGACGCGGTCGCGGCCGGCTTCAAGCAGCTGCGCGGGCTGTTCACCAGCGGCAACCTGCTGCTCGGCGCCCCGACCGACTGGTGGGACCCGTCGGCGTTCACACAGGGCCTGACGGCGATCCAGTGGTGCGGCATGTGGGCGATGCCGGTCATGCAGAAGGCGCTCGGCGACGACATCGGCATCTTCCCGTTCCCGAAGGTCGGCGCGGCCGGCAAGCAGTCCGTCGTCAACGGCGGCTGGTCGATGTTCGTCAACGCCAAGGGCAAGAACGTCGAGGCGGCCAAGGAGTACGTGAAGTGGCTGTGGCTCGACCAGAAGGAGTACCAGGAGGACTTCGCGACCTCCTACGGCTTCCACATCCCGCCGCGCACCTCGCTCGCGCAGAGCGCCACGAAGCTGAAGTCGGGGCTGCCCCTTGAGGGCGTCAAACTCTTCAACGAGTTCGGGCACTTCGACAACATCGGCTGGACGCAGGCGATGATCTCCGCGATCAACGACGTGACCGCCAACTCCATCCGCAAGGGCGACGACCCGAAGGCCCAGCTCGACGCCGCTCAGAAGAAGGTCGACGCCGAGCTCAAGAAGCTCTTCGGATAAGCCGCCGGGAACTCGACATGTCGACCACCACGACGCGGCAGGCCGCCTCCTCCGCCCCGGTCCCGGCCCCTTCGGGCCGGCGGCCGAGGCGGGGGCTGGCCGCCTCCCCCACCGCCAACTTCTGGCTCTTCACCGGGCCCTTCCTGATCGGCCTGGTGATCTTCGTCTTCGTGCCGATCGGCTGGAGCCTGTGGCTCAGCTTCTTCGAGGCACGCTTCACCGTCACGCCGAGCGATTTCGTCGGCTTCGACAACTACAAGCAGATCCTGACGGACGTCGACTTCCGCAACTCCCTGGTCACGTTCACCGTCTTCGCCGCGTTCATCGTGCCGCTCACCTGGGCGGTCTCGCTGGGGCTCGCGCTGCTGGTGAACCGGACGAGGTTCATGCGGGCGTTCTTCCGCTCGGCGTTCTTCCTGCCGACCGCGGTGAGCTACGTCGCCGCCTCGCTGATCTGGAAGATGTCCCTGTTCAACGGCGTCCGCTTCGGCCTCGCCAACACGGTCATCGGCTGGTTCGGCGTCGACAACATCGCCTGGCTCGCCAGCCCCGACCCGCCGTGGTACTGGCTGGTCATCATCACCGTACGACTGTGGCTCCAGTCGGGGTTCTACATGATCCTGTTCATCGCGGCGCTCCAGAACATCCCGAAGGAGCTGTACGAGGCGGCGGCGATCGACGGCGCCAAGCCGGGCTGGCAGACGTTCCGCTACATCACGTTGCCGCAGCTCAGGGCCACCTCGACGGCCGTGATCCTGCTCCTGCTGATCGCTGCCTACCAAGCGTTCGACGAGTTCTTCAACCTGCTGTCCAAGGCCACCTGGGGTCAGCCGCCGCTGGTGGAGCTCTACAAGATGGCGCTCGGTGAGAACCAGAACTACGGCGTCGGCAGCGCGGGCGCGGTCGTCCTCACCCTGCTGATCTGCGCCGTCACGCTCGTCCAGGGCAAGATCATGGGCTTCGGAAGGGGGGAGGAGTCGAAGTGAGCAAGCGCAAGAGCGGCTCTGTCCTCGGCAACACCGGTCTCTACGTCGCGACGTCCGTCGCCGCACTCCTCTTCCTGGTCCCGTTCTACCTGATCGTCCGCAACGCGCTGATGACGGACCAGGAGATCACCGGCGAGAACTGGAAGTGGTTCCCGACCAGCATCCAGTGGTCCAACATCAGCGAGCTGTTCGACGACCCGACGGTCGACTTCGCGCAGTCGCTGTGGAACTCGGCGGTCGTCGCCGTCCTGTCGACGAGCGGCATCCTGCTGGTGTGCTCGCTGGCCGGGTACGGCCTCGCGCGGATCCCGTACAAGCACGCCAACAAGGTGTTCTATGTCGTCCTCGCGACACTGATGGTTCCGACGGCCGTCACCTTCGTGCCCAGTTTCGTCCTCGTGTCGTCCCTCGGCTGGGTGGACTCTTACCGAGGTCTCATCGTTCCGGGGCTGTTCAGTGGTTTCACCTGCTTCCTGTTCCGGCAGTACTTCCTGGGATTCCCCAAGGAGCTGGAGGAGGCGGCGCGGGTGGACGGGCTCGGCTACTGGGGCGCGTACTGGCGTGTCGTGGTGCCGAACTCGCTGAACTTCTTCGCGGCCATGGCGACCATCACGTTCATCAACGGCTGGAACTCCTTCCTCTGGCCCCTGGTCATCGGGCAGGATCCCAGTTCGTGGACGGTGCAGGTCGCGCTGTCCTCGTACATGACCAACCAGACCGTGAACTACCACCTGATCTTCATGGCCACGGCCGTGTCGATCCTCCCGCTGGTGTTCGTCTTCCTCTTCCTGCAACGCTGGCTGGTGCAGGGGATCGCACAGACGGGCATCAAGGGCTGAGCTAGGAGACCGATGTCTTTCCGCACCACCTCCACGGACGTCGACTACGTCGAGGACGTCGCACCGGGCCGCGGGGCGCTCCCGCCACGGGCCTGGTATCCGTCGTCGGACGCGGCCACGCTGTCCCTGAACGGCCCCTGGCTGTTCAGGCTCTCGGCCACGGCCGGCGCCGAGGACGACACGTTCGCGGCGCCGGGATACGACGCCGGGGGGTGGGCGGAGGTCTCGGTCCCCGGGCACTGGGTCCTCCAGGGCCACGGCGCCCCCATCTACACGAACGTCCAGTACCCGTTCCCGGTCGACCCGCCGCACGTGCCGACGGAGAACCCGACGGGCGACCACCTCCGCGTCTTCGACCTGCCCGCCGACTGGCCGGCCGGCGGAGACGTACTCCTGCGTTTCGACGGCGTGGAGTCCTGCGCCCGCGTCTGGCTGAACGGCACGGAGCTCGGCGAGTTCAAGGGTTCCCGCAACGCGCACGAGTTCTCGGTGGGGGCGCTGCTGCGGCCCGAAGGCAACGTTGTCGCGGTCCGCGTCCACCAGTGGTCCGCGGGCTCCTACCTGGAGGACCAGGACCAGTGGTGGCTCCCGGGCATCTTCCGTGACGTCACCCTCCTGCACCGCCCCGAGAACGCGGTCCGGGACTTTGCCGTAACCGCTTCCTACGACCACGTCACCGGCACCGGCACCCTGCGCGTCGACTCGGACGTCCCCGGCCGGGTGACCGTCCCGGAGCTGGGCCTGGACATCGAGACCGGTTCCCCGGCGTCTGTCGCCGTGGAGCCGTGGACCGCCGAGACGCCCCGCCTGTACGACGCCGTCCTGGCCACCGCCGGTGAGCGCGTCCCGCTGCGGATCGGGTTCCGGACGGTCGCCCTGGACGACGGTCTGATCAAGGTCAACGGGACGCCGATCCTCTTCAAGGGCGTCAACCGGCACGAGTGGCACCCCGAGCGGGGCCGCGCGCTCGACCTGGAGACGATGCGTGAGGACGTGCTGCTGATGAAGCGGCACAACATCAACGCCGTGCGCACCTCCCACTACCCGCCGCACCCGGCGTTCCTCGACCTGTGCGACGAGTACGGCCTGTGGGTGATCGACGAGTGCGACCTGGAGACGCACGGCTTCGTCGAGCAGCAGTGGCGGGACAACCCCGTCGACGACGACCGCTGGACCCCGGCCCTGCTCGACCGGGCCGAGCGGATGGTCGAGCGCGACAAGAACCACCCCTCGATCGTCTTCTGGTCGCTCGGCAACGAGGCGGGCACCGGACGCGGGCTGACCACGATGGCCGAGTGGATCCACGGCCGGGACTCCTCGCGGCTCGTGCACTACGAGGGCGACTGGTCCTGCCGCGACACCGACGTCTACTCGCGGATGTACGCGTTCCACGGCGAGACCGAGGAGATCGGCAAGCGCCTCGACGGGGGTGCGCATCACCGGCGTGAACTCCCCTTCATCCAGTGCGAGTACGCGCACGCGATGGGCAACGGTCCGGGTGGACTCGTCGACTACCAGCGGCTGTTCGAGAAGTACGACCGCCTTCAGGGCGGGTTCGTGTGGGAGTGGATCGACCACGGCATCGTCCACGAGGAGTTCGGGTACGCGTACGGCGGTGACTTCGGTGAGGAGCTGCACGACGGGAACTTCGTCTGCGACGGCCTGATCTTCCCGGACCGCACGCCCTCCCCCGGCCTCCTTGAGTTCAAGAAGGTCATCGAGCCGGTGTCCTTCACGGGCGGTTCGGACACGGTCACGGTCACCAACAAGCAGGATTTCGCGGACCTTTCGGCGTTCGCGTTCTCCTGGGCGTTCCAGGTGGACGGCGAGGAGGTCGCGTCCGGTCCGCTGGAGGTGCCCGCGCTCGCGGCCGGTGCGTCGGCGGAGGTGAAGCTGCCGCCGGTGCCTTCGGAGGCGCCAGTTGGTGCGGAGACGGGGTGGACGGTGCGTGCCGTATTGGCGGCCGACACCCTGTGGGGTGCTGCGGGCCACGAGGTCGCGTGGGGTCAAGTCGCTCTTGCGGAGCGGGCGTTGCCTTCGCTCGGTGCGGTCGTCGCGCCGGTCGTCGGCGAGCGGGAGATCACCGTCGGCCCCGGTGTCTTCGACTCCCGCACGGGCGCGCTGACTTCGATCGGTTCGGTGCCGGTGACGGGCGGGCTGCGGCTCGACGTGTGGCGGGCGACGACCGACAACGACAACGGGACCGAGTGGGTCACCGGGATCAACTACAGCGAGCTGTGGCGGAAGTTGGGGTTGCACCGGATGCGACACCGGCTGGATGCCGTGTCGTTGGACGGGGACGCGCTGACCGTGCGGACCCGGGTGGCGCCGGCCGCCGCCGAGGTCGGGCTCGCCGCCGTGTACCGGTGGACGTCGGACGGGGAGCGGCTGAAGCTGACGGTGTCGGTGACGCCCGAGGGCAAGTGGACGGTGCCGCTGCCCCGGCTCGGTGTGCGGTTCGGGCTGCCGGGGTCGACGGACGCCGTGAGCTGGTTCGGCGGCGGGCCGCTGGAGGCGTACCCGGACACCCGGGAGGCGTCGCGGATCGGGGCCTGGCAGTCGACGGTGGACGCGCTCCAGACGCCGTACCTGTACCCGCAGGAAAACGGCTCGCGGGCCGATGTCCGCAGGGCTACGCTGGGCGGGCTCCAGGTCGAGGGCGACCCGGAGTTCTGGTTCACGGCCCGCCGCTGGACCACCGAGCAGCTCGACGCCGCCCGCCACCGCACCGACCTGGTGCCCGGCGAGACGGTGTGGGTACACCTGGACCACGCGACACACGGCGTGGGCACGCAGGCGTGCGGGCCCCGGCCGCTTCCGCAGTACGAGCTGGAGGCGGCGCCCGCCGAGTTCTCGTTCGTGTTCTCGGCAGCCGAGTAATCCTTTTCTGACTCTTTCTCCCGAGGCCGGCCCGGCACCCTCCGGGCCGGCCTCGGCTGTGCGCCTGCAAGGGAGGCTCATCGAGTGAGCGGCAGCATCGAGGTGCGCGGGCTGTCCCGCACCTTCCACACCACCGTCCGCCGGCCCGGTTTCGCGGGTGCCCTGCGTTCGCTGGTCGACCCGGAGCGGGTCGCCAAGCACGCCGTGCAGGACATCACCTTCGACGTCGCGGAGGGTGAACTCCTCGCGCTGCTGGGCCCGAACGGCGCGGGCAAGTCGACGACGATCAAGATGCTCACCGGCATCCTCACCCCCACCTCGGGCGAGGCGAGGGTCGCGGGCGTCGTCCCCTACCGGGAGCGGGAGCGCAACGCCCGTAACATCGGCGCGGTGTTCGGGCAGCGCACCCAGCTGTGGTGGGATCTCCCGGTGCGCGAGTCGTTCATGATCCTGCGGGACATCTACGAGGTCCCCAAGGCCGAACACGCCGCGCGGCTCAAGGAGTTCGACGAACTCCTCGACCTGTCGTCGTTCTGGAGCACCCGGGTCCGCCATCTCTCCCTGGGCCAGCGGGTGCGCTGCGACCTGGCGGCGGCGCTGCTGCACGACCCGGCCGTGGTGTTCCTCGACGAGCCGACGATCGGCATGGACGTCGTGGTGAAGGAACAGGTGCGGGAGTTCCTCCGGTACCAGGTCGAACAGCGGGGCCGTACCGTCCTGTTGACGACGCACGACATGACGGAGGTCGAACGCCTCGCGGAGCGCGTGGTGTTGATCAACCACGGGCGGCTGGTGCTGGACGGGCCGCTGGAGGACATCCGGCGCAAGTTCGGCTCGACCTGGCAGGTGCGGGCCACGCTCGCGGACCCGCACACCGAGGTGACGCCGCTGCGCGGCATAGCCGTCGTCGAACACGAGGGCCCTGTCGTGGTGTTCGGCCCCGAGGGTCCGGACGCGCCGACCGTCCACCAGGCGCTGAAGGCGGTCATCGAGCGGTACGAGGTGACGGACGTCGCGCTCGACGAGGCCGACCTCGAAGACGTCATGCGGGCCGCGTACGTCCACACGGAGGACGGCCGATGAGCTCGTTCGCGTGGCGTGCGGCGCGTGTCACCCCGCTCGGGGAGCTGTCCACGCCGCCCCGGATGACGGGGGCGCTGCTGCGGCTGGCCGTGCAGATCGTGCTGGTGGCGTCGCTGTGGCACGGGCTGTACGCGCGGACCGGGACGACCGCGGGGCTCGACCGGGGGCAGGCGGTGACGTACGCGGTGCTCGCCGTACTCAGCTCCCGTATCCGGGAGTTGGACCAGTACTCGGGGCGGGACACCGTCCAGCAGCACGTCCACTTCGGGACGATCGTGTACTGGTGGATGCGGCCGATGCCGCCCCGCCGGTACTACGCGCTGCGGGCGCTGGGCGAGCAACTGTACGGGTTCACCTGGGCGTTGGCCGGGTACGGGGTGTGCCTCGCGGTCGGCGTCGTCGATCCGCCCGAGTCGGCCGCTGTGGCCGGGGTGTTCGCGCTGAGTCTGCTGCTCGGGCAGTGGGTGCTGTACTACATCATGCTGGTCATCGACCAGTGGTGCTTCTGGGCGCTGCGCAACGGGGCCGCTCTGTTGATCCTGGTCTTCGCGCAGAACCTGCTCTCCGGGGTGTACGCGCCGCTGTGGTTCTTCCCCGACTGGTTCGTCACGCTCAGCTCGTACCTGCCGTTCCAGGCGACGCTGAGTGTGCCGCTGTCGCTGTACATCGGCCGTATCCCGCTGTCCGACGCGGGCTTCCAACTCGCCGTGCAGGCGGGGTGGGTGGCCGCTCTCGCCCTGTTGACCCGGTTCCTGTGGGCGCGTGCCGCCCGCAGGGTCGTCGCGCAAGGAGGCTGATCCGCATGGGTTCCGTGGTGAAGGCGACGCGGATCATCTGGCGTGTCACGCGCCTCAACTTCCGTGCGCAGCTGGAGTATCGGGCCGAGTTCCTGCTGATGATCGCGATCGGCGCGGTCTGGCAGGTGTCGGTCATCGTGTTCGCGACGGTCCTGTTGACCCGGTTCAGCGGGATGGGTGGCTGGGACAGCCGGGACGTGCTCATGATCCCCGCGATCCGGATGCTGGCCCACGGGTTGTTCGTCCTGTTCCTCGGGCGGGTGCACGGGCTCGGGCGGTTCATCCAGGAGGGGAAGATCGACGCGTATCTGCTGCGGCCCCTTCCCGTCTACCGCCAGGTGCAGTTGGAGTACTTCCCGACCAACGCGATCGGTGACCTGACGGTCGCGGTGGGGCTGATGGTGGGGGCGCTGAGCCGGAGCCAACTCGACTGGGATGTCACCCGAGTCGGCTACCTGATCGCCGCTGTCCTCGGCGGAATGCTTCTGGAGGCGGCCCTGTTCACGCTGGTCGCCTGCGCCTCCCTGCGCTTTCCGGCCGCCGACTACTGGGGGCGGTGGCTGGAGGAGCTGCTCGGCACGTTCGGCAGCTATCCGCTCAACGTGCTGCCCAAGGCGGTCGGGGGGCTGCTGACGTACGGCCTTCCGCTCGCGTTCGTCGCGTACTTCCCGGCGGCGGTGCTGACCGGTCACGGCCACGGGACGGTCGTCCCGTACTGGCTGGCGGCGGCTTCGCCGGTGTTCGGGTTGCTCGCGTATCTGGGGACGCGGGTGTTGTGGCGGTGGAGTCTGCGGCACTACAGCGGGGTGAACGGCTGAGCGGGGGACTCACGAATCGCCGGACGCGCGGGGCCAGTTGACGAGCGCCGAGTGCAGCGCGTCCACCGCCCGCTCCCACGACTCCTGGACGCCCCGGGAGGCGCCGAATCCGCCGGCCGCCTCCAGGACGCAGTAGCCGTGGAAGGTGCTCCTCAACAGGCGTACGGCGTCGGTGAGATCGGGTTCGTCGAGGCCGTACGCGCGGAGCATGCCGTAGGTGATGTCGGCGGTCCGGCGCAGGGCGGGGGCCTCGGCGACGAGGGCCTGGTCGATGCGGATCTGGGTGGCGGCGTACCGGCCGGGGTGGCGCAGGGCGTACTCGCGGTAGGCGCCGGCGAAGGCGACCAGCGCGTCCTTCCCGGCCCGGCCCGCGACGGCCGCCGCGATGAGGTCGATCTGCTCGGCGCCCGCCAGGAAGGCGAGCCGGGTGCGCAGCTCCTGGAGGTTCTTGACGTGCGAGTAGAGGCTCGCGTCCTTCACGCCGAACCGCCGGGCCAGCGCGGAGAGGGTGACGTTCTCGAACCCCACCTCGTCGGCCAGCTCGGCGGCGGCTGCGACGAGCCGGTCCACCGTGATTCCCGCACGCGCCATGCGCCACCTCCGTCCGTGTCCTAGGGGGGATCCTAGGATACTTAGGAAGGTGACGCCGGGTGGCTCATCGTCGGTGTGACCGCCGGTCAGCCGATCGGCGCGTAGATCACGCCCAGCTTGTCGACCTCGTCACCCGAGCGCCCGGTGAACCCGGCGATCTGCCAGCCGGCCGGCGCGGTGAAGGTGCGGGTGTCCGAGGTCGCCGTCCCGGCGGACAGCGAACGTCCCTTGTCGGTGCCGAACGCGGCCGAGAAGATCCGGGTACGGCCGTCTTTCTGACCCTGCGTCAGCTTGACGGAGGTGAGGTGCTCGCCCGCCGCGAGGGTGAGGGAGGTGGCGGTGCCGCCGGTGCCCCCGTGGGTGAGGGTGGTGCCGTTCGACAGGGTCAGGGAGACCGCGTCGAGGCGGGAGGCGCCGCGCAGGGTGAGGGTGCGGGGCGCGGGGGCCGAGGGGAGGTCGTCGGCGTCGTTGAAGGCCGTGCCGTGCGGGCCGCCGATGAAGTCGCTGGCGCGCAGGGAGGAGTTGAGGGTGTAGGAGAAGTCGACCGTGTGCGGGAAGTGGTCGGAGAGGTTGCCGCCCGCCGAGTCGAGGAACTTCGCCCAGTCGTTGCTGTAACGGGTTGCCGAGAGTTTCACCAGCTCGCTGCCCCGGTACAGGACCTTGTCGACGACCTCGCAGGTCTGCGGCGGCGCGCTCGTCGGGCACACCAGCGCGTCCGCGCCCTGCGTCGGCGCCGTCCCGCCCTTGACCAGTTGCACCCACGCGTCGGTGAGGCCGTTCGCCGAGGTCAGCGTCCTGATGTTGTCGCCGCTGCGGGTGTAGCGCGTGTTCGTGTCACCCATCACGATCACCGCGTTGCCCGCCGAGTTCGCCCGGATGAAGTCGGAGAGCTGCGTGACGTTGGCCCGCCGCGCGGCGAGCGCGTCCTCGGAGTCGTCCGCGTTGGTGTGGACGTTGTACAGGTCCACGAAGACACCCTCGGCGATCCGCACCCGGGCCAGCGAGAAGCCCTTCGGCGTCAGGCAGTTGGTGCCCGTGCACTTGCCCCACTTGACCCGCTCGAAGTCCTCGAAGGGCAGGTCGGAGAGCGTGTTGAGGCCGTCCCCGAACGGCACTCCGCCGCTCGTCGGCGTCCGGTACGCGTGGTCGTCGTTCGCGTACAGCGCCGCGTGGTAGTTGAAGTCCTCCTGGACGTTCACGATGTCGTACGCCCCCAACCGGGGCGAGATCAGCGGGGTGTTGGTCGCCGGCTTGCTCGAACTCAGGGGCTCCGGCAGGCCCGCGACGTTGTACGTCAGGACGTTGAACGTGCCCGAGGTGGCCGCCTGCGCGACTGCCGCCTGCGCGGGCGCCGCCGAGGTCGCGGTCAGCCCGGCGAGACCGAGCGTGGCTGCCGCGAGGGGGCCGATGATGCGTCTCATGGTGGGGGTGTCTCCGGTCGAAAAGGGAGCGAAAAGGAGAGGGAAGGGAAGCGTAAAGAGAGTTGAGCAATGCTCAGGTTGGAGGCGACCGGTGTGACGCACAAGGGCAAGGGGCGAACCGCCGGGAAATTGTGAGCAAGCGGTTGCTAAGACTTGCGACGTTTCCGCTCTTTACGGCGCTCCGCCCGTGGCCGATGGACGGGCGTCAACTCCCCCACGGCTCCCTGGACATGACCACCCTCCCCCGCGCACCACCACACGTCCCGCCCCTCCTCGTCCCGGGGGTGCATCCCGAGCCGATGCGTGTCGCACACCGGCCACACCTCCCACAGCCGCTCGACGACCGTCTCCTGTGCGGCGTCCGCAACCTCCAACACCCCTGCGTTTCGCTCCAGTTGGTTCCCCTGCCAGGTCCCGTCCGGCATCACCACATACACCCACTCGCTCTCCTCTTCGTCCCACGAGGGCATCCCCCACAGCCGCAACGGCCCCCGCCCCGGCAGCAGCGCCTCAAGGTCACGGTTGACGAGTTCGAGCGCGGCATCCCACTCGGGGTGCTCGCCAGGCGGTATCGGGCGGCCGGAAGAAGAGCTCATGCGGGTCATGCTGCCCGCAACCGCTCCCACCCGCGCAACCTGAATTTCCCGCCGGCGAAGCCCGACTCCGCAAGCGCGCGGCGGTTCTTGTCACCGCCGTAGCCGCGATCGAGGCTCACGTCGACCTGGTCCTCGACGGCTCCGAGGGCGGGAACGAGCAGGGGCGAGTCATGGCGGTTGGCCCCGGCGGAGACGGTACCGGTCCACCGGGGAGCGCCCGGCGGTCTCCCCGCCGCACGGGGCCCTGGTGACGCAGCCGTCCACGGACAGTTCGGCAAGCTCCGGGCCGATCATGCGGCCGTACGCCTCCGGGGCCAGGGCGTGGACCTGCTACGCCATGCCGAACTGGGCCCAGTGCCTGACGTGGCGTCGGCCAGTGCGGTCGGAGCAGCGGGGAGGGTGGCGATGCACTCATAGCCGGAGCCGTGTACCAGCGCGGATATCACGTGCTCGGGCAGCAGGGCCGATAACTGGTCCCACGGGGGTTCGAACAGGCATGATCGCAGGACAGCCACGGGCCCTCCGGTGATTACTGAGCGTAGAGAATTCCATGATCACCCCGGCTCGTACCCGCTCTGCATCTGAGGCACCAGATCGATCCCCAACACACCTACTACCAGGCTCTCTTAGCCCCTACCGGGGAGCAGTGAGCTGGGGATTGACCGCCTGAAACGCTTTGACCTGCGGGTTTTGGCGACTCGCACTCCCCTGCGACTCCCCGACGCTCCTCTGTCTGCAACATGGGGACACGCGGGGGAAACCATGCGCCGGCTTCGGGCATGACGCGGCCAGGAGGGGGGCCATCTCAGCCAATGTCGCCCCTTCACAGAGTCCTTTGCCGCCCCAAGAGCGTCTCTCGTAAGGTAACGAACAGTGATCACACTCGGGGGAGGCATCGTGACCCATAGCAACGAGCCGTCAGGCGCCACGGCGTCAACGCAGATGCGCCTGAATCATCTGGCCCCGCTCGACGGCGGCGGAGGCGTGCCGTCCCGCAACAAGAACCTCGCATCGAGCCCTACGCAGAAGACGAAGGCGGCCGAGGCGATCGAGAAGTACTTGGAGCCGGATACCCGTGAGGACGGCATTCAGGCGCAAGAAAGCACGGACGCAGCCGCCAGGGAGTTCGAGGGTTGGCTCACAGGGCCCGCCTTGAAAACCGCGCGCAAGACGTGGAACGACCAGCTCACGACACTGATGAACCGTCTCGGCTCGGATAAGGCCGCGCTACGCGCGACGAACACGATCTTCCAGAACACCGACACGAGCGTGGAGTTGGGTATCCGGAAGTCCTCCTCGCTCGACTCATTCTGACCACACCGCCTGTCCGCACCGGCCGGACTGTCAACCTGTAGCAGGAGTACACCAGTGGTGACGTACTACGAGATCATGGGCGCCGATTTGTCGAAGCTGTCGACGGCAGCCGATGACTGGGACGCCATGGGCAAGGACTTCGACAAGCACTCGGGGACGTACAAGAAGGAAGTCCACGGCATCTCCCTGGGCGACACGTGGGTGGGCGTCAGCGCGAACGCCGGCTCCGCGCGCTTCGACGTGACGCTCAAGGAGTACCAGGGGGCGCAGCGCGAGGCGAAGGCCGTCGCAAAGTTGCTGCGCGAGGCGTACGCCGAGTTCAGCCGTCTGCGGAAGAAAATCGAAGGCATCCGGGAAGACGCCATGAAGGCCGGCATGAAGATATCGGAGCAAGGTGCCGTCGCCTTCGACACGTCCAAGCTCGACCACTCCGAGTACGTCGTCTTCGTCCACGATCCTGAATACCAAGAGAGCGCCCGCACGGCGGCCTGCGGGTGGAGCGAACAGCTCGACACCACCGTGAAGGCAGTGAACGACGCCGATGAAGGCTTCAAGATCGCCCTCGCCGCCGTGATCCAGGACAAGGACCTCCTGGACGGCACGGTCGGTGGGTTCAATCGTGAGGCGGCGGCATCCAACCCCTACCCGTCGCTCGCGGAGACTGCGAAAGCGCAGCACATGCCCAAGGACAAAGGGCATGTCGCCGAGTGGTGGCGCGGTCTCGACCCGGTCACGCGCGGGATCTTGTTGCAGGAGAAGGGGAACGAACTACGCGAGGCGGGGATCATGAGTCCGCTGTACAAATGGCACCAGGCGGACGAAGGCGCGGGCGGCTTCGACACGGAGAATCCCTCCGGCCATGATCTCTGGATGCTGTCAGTAGCGCAGGGAATCGCCGCCGGCGGCGACGTGAAGGGGGAGATCGACGCGTCGCGCAACATGGAGCACTACCTCGGGAAGTCCGGCGAACGTCTGAACCTGGACGTGAACCGCATGCTCCATGATGACTCCGACTTCCGGACCCAGATCGCGCAGAACCACATCGACAAGAACAGCGCGGCGTGGCGGACGACAGCCCTCGACGCCTTCGAGAAGGCGGGCGGCGACAAGGCAGTGGTGGTCCCCGTGGAGAGCAAGGCGATCGGTGGCTACTTCAAGGAGGGGAACTGGTTCCACGCGGTCGGCGGGCACCAGCAGAACGTTTCGGGCATGGTCACCGTGACCCCTGGCGAGCACGGAAAGCCCAAGGTGACGCTCGACTACCAGGTCAATGTCTGGGACCGCTACAACTGGGATGCGGGCAAGACAACCGAGTTCCCCGGAGGCATCGTCATCGCTGACAAGGACATGGCACATCTGCACAAGGTCGGCTTCGCGCGCGAGTACGACATGAGCGGAAGCAGTACCATCCACAGCCACGACCTGGACAGCAGCGGGACTTCCACGGTCGCCCCGGGCCACTCCGGGCGCGAGGGAACGCGCGGCGACGTGTCACGCGGTGACGAGGAGAACCGATGAAAATCAAGATCGCCGCCTGCCTTGCCGGGGCACTGGCCGGCGCCCTCCTCCTCACCGCATGTTCCGGCTCGGACGCGAACGACACCCGCGTGAGCGGCGGGCGTACCTCTCAATGGGACAAAAAGGCGGGCGCTCCTGAAGCCGCGTCCTTCATGCACGTGTCCGTCCCGGACGGCGCGACCCAGGTGAAGGGCGCTGTGCAGCTCAACCCGCAGGAGGACGTCTACATCCTGTCTTTCGTCACCTCCCGGGACACGGCGAAGACACTCGCCAAGGATCTCCGTTCCGAAGAACCCTTGAGCACAAAAGGACCATTCAGCTCGATGCCGGACGATCTGTTCGAACATCTCGGGCTCGCCGACCCGGAAAAGGCTGGCGGAGTCGGCTGGGTCGGAGTGTGCCCCCCGTGCGTGAATGATCATCGACGCGCCAAGGTGCAGTGGATCGAGATGTTCGTGGAGCCGCTCAAGAGCAACCGGTCGAGGGTCTACTTGCAGGCGTTCTGATCGGCACGACGGCATCGAGCGATGGCGCAGCCGCCGGGCCAAGGATGTTGCCGACTCGTACGATGCCGATGCAGTCGTACCGCTTCGCGAGGATCTCCAGATCCCGGCCGTGCCACACCTGAGACACCGATGACACCCACCCCGACGCGTCCGGCACCCCGGACCGCGTCCTAAAGTCGGCCGAATGGAACCGACAGCCCGCCCCCTCTGGAAACAACGGGACTTCTCAGTCTTCTGGCTGGCCCAGACCCTCTCCGTGCTGGGTGACTCCTTCGCTCTGATCGCCCTTCCGCTCCTGGTACTGGAGGCCACCGGTTCGATCGCGAGCATGGGTCTGCTGACGGCCGCCGGCGGTGTGGCGCTGGTGGTCTCGGCGGTCTTCGCGGGGACGGTCGTCGACAGGGTCGACCGGCGGAAGCTGCTCATCGGCTGCGACCTGGCCCGTATGGTCCTGTACGGCGTGATTCCCGTGGTCTGGCTCGTGGAACCCCAAATCTGGTTGCTGTACGTGGTGTTGCCGGTGTGCGAGGCCGTCGGGATGCTCTTCGCGGTCGGTTACGTCACGGTCGTGCGCGGACTCGTCGGGACGACGCGTCTCACCGAGGCCAACGGCAAGCTGAACGCGACGGCGGCGGCAGCCGGGGTGCTGGGGCCGCTCGGTGCGGGAGCGGTGGCGGCGTGGACGGGGCCGGCGTCGGCCATCGGCGTGGACGCGGCCAGCTTCGGTGTGTCGGCGGCCTGCCTCGTCGCCGTACGGGTGCGCAGTCCGCTCCAGGAGAGCGGGGAACGGCCGGGCGTGTGGCGGGAGTTGAAGACGGGGGTCGGCTTTCTGTACGGGCATCCGGTGCTGCGGTCCCTCACCGCCCTGCTGTTCCTGTTCAGTTTCTTCACCCTCGGCCTCGTCGACCTGCTGATCTACCACCTCAAGCACGACTTGGGTCATAACGACGGCACGGTCGGCGCCGTGATGGCGGTCGGCGCACTGGGAACGGTGACCGGGTCGCTCCTGGTCGCCCGGCTGCGCAGGCGCCTCGGCTTCGGGCCGGTGTGGACGGCCTCGGTCGTGATGTGCGGCCTGGCGGTCGCCGGGCTCGGCCGAGCCGGCAACGTCCCCCAAGTCGCCTTCCTGACCGCCCTGTTCCTCGCCTCCGTCGCCGTCGGCGGCACCTGCTCGATGTCCCTGCGCCAAGAGGTGACCCCCGAGCACCTCCTGGGCCGGGTGACCTCCGCCTTCTGGACCATCCAGTACTCCGTCGCCCCGATCGGCGCGGCCGTCCTGACCTGGACGGCCGAGCACCACGGCACGACACCGGTCGCGGCGACGGCCGGAGTGTGCCTCCTGCTCATCGCCGTCGCCGCCCTGTTCACCCCGATCCGACGCGCAGGCCACGGTCACGCGAGGAGCCGACTCGCCGTCCCGGCAACCCCAGCGCCGGAATCACCGCAACCGCAGTCAGCGCCGCCGCCACCAGAAACACCGTCCGGAACCCCGCCGCGCTGACCCCCACGGAGCCCAGCAGAACGGAGAAGAAAGCGGTTCCTACGGAGGCCGACACCTGCTGGTTGATGGTGAGCGCCGTACTCGCCGCCCCCATCCGTTCTTTCGGCAACTCCCGGCTCGCGATGGTCATCGTCGGCATGATCACCATCCCGACCCCGACGCCCATCACCATCAGCGAGGCGGTGACCCGCCAGGCGGCCACCCCCGCCTCACCCATCTGCACCCCGGTGGCCGCCATCCCCACCGACGCCATCCCCGCCCCGCAGCAGATCAGCATCCGAGGCGACACCTTGTCGACGATCCGCGCCGCGATCTGCATCGTCCCCCCGATCGCGAACCCCACCGGCACCCCCAGCAACCCGGTCTCGGTGGCGCTCCAACCCCGCACCCCCTGCCAGTACATGGGCCCGAGCAGCGCCGACCCGAAGTACCCGCAGGCGAACAACGCGAGCGTCCCGATCCCTCGGGCGAACGTCCGGTCACCCAACAGCCGTAGATCCAGCAGAGGTTGACGGAACGTCAAGGAGTGCCGCACGAAAGCCGCGACGAGGACGACGCCGACGAGCGCGGGCACCAGCACCCCGGTCGAGGTGAACTCCCCGCGCTCCCCACCCCGGGCGAGCCCGTACAGCAGCAGCGCAAGACCCGGTGGCAGCAACACCAGTCCACGAACGTCGAGTTGAGGGACTTTGTCGGCCCGCGGCGCGTCGGGGGTCAGGAGCCGTGCGGCGAGGCCGAGGGCCAGTACGCCGACCGGGAGGTTGACCAGGAAGATCCAGCGCCAGGACGCGGCGTCGACGAGCCAGCCGCCGAGCACGGGTCCGGACACCGGGCCGATCAGGACGGGCAGCCCGACCAGCGCCATCGTCCGCCCGAACCTCTCCCGGTCGGCCAGCGCGAGCGCCATCGTCATGCCGACCGGCATCAACAGCCCGCCCCCGAGTCCCTGGACGGCCCGGAAGGCGATCAGCGCACCGGCGTTCCAGGAGAACGCGGCGAGCACCGAACCCCCGGTGAACAGGGCGAGCGCCAGCAGATAGGCGCGCTTGGCACCCAGCCGGGCCATCACCCACGCCGCCGTCGGGATCACGGCGGCCAGCGCGAGCGTGTACCCGGTGAGCGTCCACTGGATCGTCTCCAGCGAGGCGTGGAACGCGGCCGACAGGCTCGGCAGGGCAACGATGACGATCGTCCCGTCGAGGACGACCATGAGTGAGCCGACAATGACGACGCCGAGCGTGCGGTTGAGGGCCGTCGTCCGCGTCATGTCGGTGGCCATCCCCACCCCTCAGCCCTGGTAGGGCTGTTCGGCGCGCGCGGACTGCAACACCCGTCCCCACCAGGTCAGTTGCCCGAGCATCCCCTTGGCCGCGCCTTCGCAGACGGCGCTGTCGCGCGGGTTCCCGTCCTCCCCGAGCCCGGACCACGGGCCGTGCAGGCTGACCGCGTCCCGCACGCTCATGCCGTGCAACTCGGCGACGATCTGCCGGAGTTGCTCCACCGCACGGACACCGCCGGCGAGCCCGCCGTAGGAGACGAAGCCGACGGGCTTGGCCTGCCACTGCTGTCCGGTCCAGTCGACGAAGTTCTTCAGCGACGCCGGGAAGCTGTGGTTGTACTCGGGGGTGACGACGACGAACGCGTCGGCGGCGGCCAGGCGCGGGTACACGTCGGCCAGTGCGGCGCGCGCGGTGGGACTCGCCTCCGAACCCCAGCCCGGCATCACCATCGGCAGGTCGATGTCCGCGAGGTCGACGACGTCCGGTTCGAGACCGTCGTAAGCGGTTGCGACGCGCAGGAACCAGTCCGTGACGGCACGTCCCTGACGGCCCTCGCGGACGCTGCCGACGATCACGGCGACACGCAGTGGAGTTGTGGGATCGGTTGCTACAGGCATGGGTGTCTCCCTGTCCGTGCCCCGGTCCGACGGCCGGGGCGGGTTCACATCCAGCAAAGTACAACGGGCGTTGCAATTATTACAACGCTCGTTGTTCAAGTGGGCGTGCGAGCCCCCGGAAGTGCGACGCTTGTCGGGACACGGAACCGGTGAAAGGACGAGGTGACCGCGTGGGCACGACCAACGACGCCCGATGGCAGGCCGCCCTGGCTGACCACTCACCCCGCAAGGTCCAGAAGTGGGCCGCGATGGCGGGCGCCGCCTGCACAGTCTTCGGCCGCGAGGGCTACACGCGCGCCTCGATCGACGCGATCGCGGCGGCGGCCGGCATCTCGACGCGCACGCTCTACAACCACTTCCCCGGCGGCAAGGCCGAGCTGTTCCGGACGGTCGTCACCTGGACGTCGGCCGAGGTGAAGGACGCCCAACTGGCCTGCCTGAACTCGGTGTTGCCACCCGGCCGCCCTCCGCACCCCGACAACCTGGAGCGCGACCTCCTCGCCCTGGCCGAGGGATTCGCCGACCTCCTCACCCGGTACGCCGACCACTTCGCCCTCGTCCGCCACATCCACGCCGAGGCCGACCACGTCCCGTCCGACGTCCTGAAGTCCTGGCAGGAGGCGGGCCCCGCTCCCGTCACCGCCGCCCTCACGGAAGCGATCCGCCACCTCGACGACGCGGGTCTCCTCAACACCCACGCCGACCCCGCCCTCGCGGGCGCCCACTTCATCGCCCTCACCACCCAGACCCTCACCCTCCGCACCCACTACGGCGTCCTGCCACTGCCGGAGGGGGAGACGGGGCGGGTGCTGCGGGGGGGTGTGGCGGCGTTTCTGCGGGCCTATCGCGCCGCGTGATCCGGGGCACCCCGGACGTCAGCCACCCTCACCCGACCCGTTCGGCCGCACTCCGCTCCACACAGAACTCGTTCCCCTCCAGGTCTCCGAACGCACCGCTCCAGAGGTTTTGGAGCGGTCTCGTCTGTCCAGCGCGCCAGGACTAGGCTCGCGCCATGCCTACAGCTGACATCGTGACGCTTCGGACGCTTGACGGCCTACAACTGGCCGGCACGCTCGTGAGTCCCGACACACCAGCTTCGCGCGCTGTTGTGCTCGTACATGGTGGGGGTGTCACTCGCGAAGAAGGGGGGTTCTTTACACGATTGGCTGCCGAGATGGCCGAAACCGGTGTGGCCTCTCTTCGTTTCGATATGCGTGGCCACGGCGAAAGCGAGGGCCAGCAAGAAGATCTGACGCTCACTACGATTCTCAACGATATTCGTGTTGCCGTTACCTATCTACGGAAAGCTACAACTGCTCGCGAAATCTCACTACTGGGGGCCAGCTTCGCGGGCGGCGTCTGTTCCTATTACGCCGCCAAGCGTCCAGGAGATCTTTCTCGACTAGTGCTTTTTAATCCCCAGCTGGACTACAAGTGGCGCACCATCGATACACGCTCCTACTGGACCGATGATTCGATCAGCGAAGAAGCAGCACAGCAACTTACCGAGCAAGGGTTTATCCAGTTCACGCCGACATTGCGGCATGGGCGACCTCTGCTCAATGAGGTTTTCTGGCTTCACCCAAAGGATGCACTGGGTGACGTACAGGCCCCGACGCTTATTGTGCACGGTACCGCTGACACGTTTGTCCCTATCGACTTTTCACGGTCCGCTGTGCAACATTTCCGCGCCCCTTGCGAACTCATCGAAATCGAGGGATCACAGCACGGTTTCGCCGTACACGATGATCCCCAATATCTAGACCCACAGAGCCAAGAATGGCAGGCTTTCGTGATCCGAACCGTGAGTGACTGGCTGAATTCTGATTTCCCGCAGGGTTAGGCCACTCGGATTTGATCCCGAAATTCCCTAATCGCCGGTCGACTGCGCCAGCGATTTAGAGTTTGTGAAACTTCGCCCAGTACTCGCATGGTGCGCTCTGACTTCACTTCCTGGGCCACCTTCGCCGAGGCAGCACCAATGCGTGCCGCTTCATCTGGTTCGCCACTCAACGCCAATGCAGCCGACCTTCTGGCATTGAAAAATCCCACGTCACGCCGAGAGAGTGTCCCAGCCTCAATGATCCTTCCAAATAGCTCGGACGCCATCCTCGGCTTGCCGGCCTCGGTATAACTCACCGCGTTCCGAAGCAACAACGTATCTTCGTTGAAGTAAGCGCCGAGATCGCCCGCTTCGGCGTCAGGAGCACGAGAAAGTAACTCATGGGCCTCACCGAGCTTCTGCTCAACCAAGGAAAATGGTTCACCGAGCATGGCGCATCCCAATGCTTCCTGTTGTAGCAACTCCGCCCTTACGCGGATGGGAAGTTGCCATCGTTCATGCCGACCTGCTTGCGCCAGCGTCAAAATTCGCACGGCGTCACCACGGTCATACGCCATCTGAGATTTTTTGAGCAGTACATATCCCTGCATGGCAGGATCATCAGCTTCTTGAGCCCACTCCATGGCCCGGTCGTACCAGAAAACAGCAACGCCCGGTTGATGAATATCGCGGTACAGCCATCCAGCGAACTCCGCACCATCTGCGGCGACCGACAGCAATTCCCGCCGCACTCCGGGCTTGGCATCCCGTGCCCTCTGCTCGATGGCTCCGAGCAAGCCGAGAACCAGTGGCATGACTTTCCGTGCACCAAGCGCGCCGTCGTCGCGCTTGGCCGTTTCGAGTTTCCTGCGGAAGACTTCAACCATTGAACTGTCGAGATACCGGCGTGCATCTTCCATTGCCGCGGCAACGTGTTGAAATTCTTCAAGGTCAGCCCCTGTCAAGGTGGCTGCAACGATTCCTCGTCTGAGAAGGGTTCGGCGATCGAACGGACTCATAACCTCGTGGTCCATGGTCGGGTCGGCTGGTGCGCTTCCGATCTCGACGCCGGCGGAAGCATCAGCGGTAACGTCAATGTTTTCCGGAGAATCCTCCCAAGGGCGTCTTGGCAGGTCGAGCATTTCCCCTGGAATCCCAAATCCATCTGCCACACGCTCAATGACTTCGCGCCCCCGGATGCCCCTTACCCCACGGATGATGTCGCTGACGCGTGAGCTGGTCATCTTGCCGACAGCCGCCGCCATCACAGCATGGCTTGATCCTGTACGGCGATTGACAAGCCGGAAGATCTCTTGGAAGTTCCGGGCGGCACAGGCTTGCCGCAAGGCATCGCTGTTGAGGAGTGCGTCAGGGATCGTCAGCAGATATCCGCTCCGCTGAGTCGCGCGGTCTTCCATGTCGCCACCTAACAGGAACCGAAGTGATCTACGCCCAGCGTAGCTTCGGGACTCCAACGGGGAACCCCAAACGAGTTGAAACGGGGTTCCCCAAATGGGCTTGTGGGGTTCCCCGTTGGTCGTTCCCCGATGCCCCTGATTCGGTTGAAGCTCTTCAGACGGCAAAACCCCGCGACGGGCGAACGTCCGGGGGCGTGGCCACCAACCATCAGGGGGTTGAGGACAATGGGCAGCAGTACAAGCCCGAGTGAACGACGCCGAAGGGTTGTCCGAGCCGCACCCGTCGCGTACTCGACCTACGCTCCTCGCGGGCACGCCTGCGCCGGCTGCAAGTCCCTGATCGGCTGGGGAACTCGGGTCGTGCGTCTCGCCGATGATCACATCTCGAACGGACCGGCGACCCCCGACTACCGGCATTTCACCTGCTTCTGCCCGCAGCAACGGCCGCGCAAGGCCCGCAACGAGGTGACCGCGTGAAGTGTGCCCGACGTACGCGTTCGCGCCCTCGGCGAGCCTCAGCTCGTCCAGCTCCTGGACGGCACGGAAGAGGCCGACACGGCGCCGTTGACGGACTGGCGGGCCGAGTGCGGCGGCGTCCTCGACATCCGATCCTGACGGTGGGTGAACCGGGGTCCAGCGTGGTTCCGTCCGCCTGTGGGGCTGGGGGGAACGGGCCGTGCAACGCCGGCAGGCCGCCGACGAACCTCACCGGGAGAAATCCGGGATCACGGTCTCGACCGCCGGTCAGCGAGTCTGGTTCGGGACCGAGAACGGCCCCGGGTGGGACCTGCCGATCTGACCCGCGGGCCCGGCGCTGCTGCACGGGGGTGTGACGGCGTTCCTGCGGGCCTACCGCGCCGCATGAGCCGCGCCACCCCCAACGTCACCATCCCTCACCCCACCCGCTCAGCCGCACTCCGCTCCACACAGAACTCGTTCCCCTCCGGATCCTGAAGTGTCGCCCACCCGGTTCCGTCCGGCCTGCGGTGGTCGGCGGCGAGGGTTGCGCCGAGAGCGAGCAGGCGCTCGACCTCCTCGTCGCGCGTGCGGTCCTGCGGCTGGAGGTCGAAGTGGACGCGGTTCTTGAGGGACTTGGCCTCGGGGACGGTGACGAAGAGGACGCCCGCGCCTTCGAGGAGGACCTCGGGGTCGCCGGGTTCGTCGTCCTCGTGGAGGGGCTGGTCGAGGACCTGGGACCAGAAGGTCGCGAGGGCGTAGGCGTCGTGGGAGTCGATCGTGGTGTGGCGGATGAGTGAGGTCATGGGGAGATCCTTGTTCAACTCCCCATGGGCTGCCAGGGATTATCCCTGGGCATATCGGCGACCGGTTCCGGTCCACCGGCTGAAGCCTCACACCGTGCGGCTCTCGACACTCACCTCCCCCACCCCGATCCGCACCCTCCGCACACCCCCGTCGGCCCACAGCACCACGAACTCCCCCTCCCCGTGCGCCTCGACGCTCACCCCGTCGCTCAACTCCCCGGCGTCCAGGTCACCGGTGAGCCGGGCGAGGGCGAGGAAGAGGGTGGGGGCGGGGCCGGTTCGGGTGCCTTTGAGGAGGGTGAGGTCGGAGCGGGTGGCCGGCGGGGCGGGCCAGCCGGTGAGGTGGACGGGGGTGTCGGGGGTGGCGTCGGAGATGAGGAACGCGCGGACTTCCAGGGCGCCTTGGGCGAGCAGGACGCTGGTGACGCGGGCGCCGGTGGCGGTGGTGTGGTGGGAGGCGATCCAGTCGGGGCCGGTGCCGAGGGGGGTGATGTTCGTGCGGGTGGCGTCGTCGCCGATCACGACGCTGTTGTCGTACAAGGGCGAGGGTGTTGTCACCGTCGAGTAGGCGAGGCGCGTGTAGTGGGGGTCGTAGCGGGTGTCTTCGCTGCCGTGGTTGTGGAGGCGGACGATACCGTCCGAAGTCGTCGATTGCAGGAGCCAGTTGGGGGCGGGCAGCACGGTCACGGCGTCCTCGCGTTCCACCGGGGACGGGGATTCCGGGGCTGTCCAGACCTCGTGGTCCGAGGGGAGGAGGAGGCCGAGGAATGCCTTGCTAGCCCAGTAGGGGGAAGCTGGGCCCGAATAGCCTTGCAGGACTGAGGGGTTGGGGCCGTGCCAGCCCAGGGTGAGGAGGCCGTCCGGGGTCAGTGCCTCGCGGTCCAGGAAGTATTTGAGGGCGCCCGAGGCCAGCCGGCGGGTCTCGCCGGGGGGCAGTGGGGTGCGGCCGGTGAGGGCGCCCAGCCAGAGCGGGGCCGTCGTCGCGAAGCGGTACGTGAGGGAGCGGCCCTGGTGGAGGGGGGCGCCGTCCGCGCCGAACAGGCGGGCGTAGTCGGTGAGATGGCGTTCCAGGCGGCCGGCGTAGAGGTCGAGGAGGGTGGGGTCGTCGGCGAGCCAGGCGTGCAGGACCGGGTAGAGGTGCATGGCCCAGCCGTTGTAGTAGTCGAACTTGCGGCCGTCGCCGTCGGTGTACCAGCCGTCGGCCACGTACCACTGCTCGATGCGTTCCAGGCCCCGGTCGACGGCTCGGCGGGCGGCTTCCGGTTCGTGGCCGATGGACTCCAGGAAGCCGCCGACCGTGACGGGGAACAACTCCCAGTTGCAGGGCCAGGGTTCGGCTGTGAGCGCGGCGGAGAGCCAGGCGGCGGCGCGCTGTTGGACGCCGTCGTCGAGGCGGTCCCACAGGAGAGGGCGGGTCAGGCGGAGGGCGAGGGCGATCGAGGCTGCCTCGACGAGGGGCTGGCTGCGGTCCTCGATCGCCGGCCACACCCCTGCCGTGCCTGCCGCGAGGCCGTCCGCGTACCGATCGAGTGCCGTCTCGTCGCGGCGGAACGCGGCCAGCAGCAGGGTGCGGGCGTACCCTTCGAGGCCGTCGGAGAGGCGGCCCGACCAGCTCTCGTGGTCGCCGGGGAAGTGGTAGAGCGCGCGGTCCGGGGTGGCGTACGGCTCGGTCGCGGCGAGGAGGGTGTCGGCGGCGCGCTCCCAGTGGGCGCGGGTGTAGCCGGTGGCCGGGCTGAGGGTGAGGTCGGGCGGGGGGAGGTGCATGTGCGGGTTCCTTAAACCGAGATGCCGAGATATCGAGCAACTGACTCGCCGGGCACCCGAGTTGCCGAAGCGCCGAGTAACCGAGCCACCCGTCGGCCAAGTTGCCGACGCGCCGAGTAACCGAGCCGCCCACCAACCGAGTTGCCGCAGGCCACCACCAGCTCGTCATGAACCTGGGGCGCCCCGGTTCCGGTCGGGACGCCCCAGGGGCCTGTAAAAGCTCATTCCCCCGAAGCGATCACTCCATCCTCACCAGACCCTCCGGTATCAGCCCCTGCGCAACAAGCTCGTCCCGTACGAGTTCCGCGTACACGCCCGCCCCATGCACGGACGTGTGCGTGTTGTCCCGCTTCTCGTTGTACAGATAGATCCCCTTGGACCCCTCCACCCCCAACCCCTCGACGAGCGCCTTCGTCTTCGCGGTGAGGTCGATCAACGGCACCCCGGAGTCCGCCGCGACCGAGCGGATCACCGCCGGATGGTCGACACCGAGGCCGTTGACGATGAGTGCGGTGCCGTTGTTCAACGAGCCGTCGGCGTTGAACCAGCGCCGCACGACGGGGGTGACGAGAACGGGCCGTCCCCGCCGCTCACGGACGCCCTCGACGAGGGTCTCCAGGTTCGCGCGGTACGTCACCTCGTCGGTCGTCTTGTCGTTGTGCGCGAGCTGGATGAGGACGAGGTCACCGGGGCGGATCAACGGCCGGACGGTGGCCCAGAGTTGAGGGTTCGCCAGATACGTGACCGTACTCTCTCCGGAATCCGCGTAGTTGGCGACGGACAGGCCCTTGCGCAGGAACTGCGGGAGCTGTTGGCCCCAGCCGGAGTAGGGGTCGCCGGGCTGGTCGCAGACCGTGGAGTCGCCGACGAGGAAGAGCCGTTGGGCGTGCCGGGCAGGGGTGACCCGGATGCCGGCGAGGGCGGGGCGGGCGCCGCCGAGGGCGAGGTCGAGGCCGGGGCTGCCGTCAGGGCCGGTCGGTTCGCCTTCCGGCGTACGGACGTCGACCGTGAAGCTGCGGGCGGCACGCTCGCCCGCCGGGACCGTCGTCTCCGGGAGGAGGGAGCGGCGGGTCTCGCCGGTGACGCTCGTGGCGGACGCCGCGTCACCGCCGAGGAGCACCTTCACGTCGTACGTGCCGGGCGGGACGTCGAAGTGGCAGGCGGTGGCGGTGCAGTTGGCCAGGCCGAACGGAGCGGCTCGCGGACGGGCCTGGGCCGGGGCGGCGGACAGGGCGATGCTCAGGGTCAGGGCCGTCAGCACGGCGACGTTGAAACGTCTCACTCGCTGTTCCTCCATGGGTGCGACTGGGCCTGGCGGCAGGACCGTACCCGCTCTCGCAAGCGCTTTCTAGACCCTGGGCCCATTTCACATGATTGCCAACCTCATGCAAGCGAAAGCCCTTTCGCGAAATCGATTCAACTGGCACTCTGCATCGGCATCCCCCTCAAGGAGGCTCCCCCATGTCCGAACCCTCAGGCGTCGGCCGCCGCGCCTTCGTCATCGGCACCACCGCAGCGGCCGGTACCGCCGCGTTCGCGGGCCCCCTCTCCCCCAACGCCTCGGCGGCGGGCTTCGGTTGGCGCGACGACGGGTCCAACTACGTGGTGGACACCGGCGCGAACCTGGTCTTCAAGGTCGGCAAGTCCGACGGCGATCTCACCTCGCTGGTCTACAAGGGCGTCGAGTACCAGGGCTACGGCGGCAAGAACTCCCACATCGAGTCGGGGCTCGGCTCCTCGACCGTGACGATCAAGCAGTCCGGTTCGACGATCCTCGTCTCGGTCGCCCACGGCACGCTCAGGCACTACTACGCGGCCCGCAGCGGCGAGAACAACGTCTACCTGTGGACCAACCGCGCGGACACGTCGGTCGCCTCGACCCGCTTCATCCTGCGTGTCAAGGCGGGCCTGTTCCTCAACGACCAGCCGGATTCCTACACTTACGCGCCGACCACCATCGAGGCGTCGGACGTGTTCCGCAAGTCCGACGGCCAGACCCGCTCCAAGCACTACTCGAAGCTTCGGGTCATCGACTACACCCACGTCGGCTGGAGTGCGAACGGCGTCGGCCTGTGGATCGTCCGCTCCGACCACGAGAAGGCGTCCGGCGGCCCCTTCTACCGCTCCCTGCTGCGCCACCAGAGCGCGGACGGCGGCGGGTTGTACGAGATCCTGCACTACGCCCAGAACCAGACGGAGAACGAGCGCTTCGGACTCCAGGGCCCGTACGTCATCGCCCTCACGGACGGCGGCGCCCCCTCCTCCGCGCTGTATCCGGGCACGCTGACGACACCCTGGGCGGACTCGCTCGGCATCTCCGGGTACGTCCCGGCGAGCGGCCGGGGCCGGGTCGCGGGCGTCGGCATCACCGGCCGGGACACAGCGCACAGTTACACCGTCGGGCTGGCCAACCCGTCGGCCCAGTACTGGGGTTCGGCGCGCTCCTCGGACGGTTTCTTCTCCATCGCCGGAGTCCTGCCGGGGACGTACACGCTGACGGTGTTCAAGGGTGAACTCGCCGTCCTCACCACGTCGGTGAACGTCACCGCCGGCGGGACGACGACCCTGAACTCCCTCGCGATCCCGTCCTCCAACGACCCCTCCAACGCGAGCGCGATCTGGCGGATCGGGGACTGGAACGGTACGCCGAGCGGGTTCAAGAACGCCGACCTGATGACGTACGCGCACCCGTCCGACGTCCGCGCCGCCGCCTGGACGGGGAACGTCGTGATCGGCAGCGGGAGTGAGACGTCGAGTTTCCCGGCCTATCTGTGGAAGGACGTCAACAGCGGAATCCTGGTGTACTTCAAACTCACCGCCGCGCAGGCCGCCGCCGCGCACACGCTGCGGATCGGGGTGACGACGGCGTACGCGAACGGCCGGCCGCAGATCGTCGTCAACGACGCCTGGACGTCGGCCATCCCGTCCCCGCCCGCGCAGCCGAGCACCCGGTCGCTGACCAACGGGTCCTACCGGGGCAACAACCACACGTTCACCTACAGCGTCCCGGCCAGTGCCTGGCTCACCGACACCGGCCGGTACAACACGCTGCGGATCAACGTCGTGAGCGGTTCGGGGACGACGTCCTATCTCAGTGCGGGGACGTCGGTCGACGCGATCGACCTGCTTGCCTGACGAGAGGTCAGGTGCCGCGCGTCCACTGCTGGTTGGTCGCTCCGCTGCACGTGTACGTGATGATCGTGGCGGAGTTGGCGGTGGACGCGCCGTTCACGTCGAGGCATTCGCCGGTGGCGCGGGCCTTGATCTGCCAGTAGCCGCCGGAGGCGGTGAGGCTCCACTGCTGGGTGCTCGCGCTGCCGCAGTTCTCCTGGGTGACGCTGCTCGCGTTCTCCTGGAGGCACAACGAGCTCTGGCGGCCGATCAGTTGGTAGTAGCCGGTGCCGAGGTCCTTGAACCACCACTTCTGGTTGCCGCCGCTGTTGCAGGTGTACTGGTTGAGGGCGACGCCCGCCGTGAGGGACTGGTTCGGGACGTCCGCGCACTTCGAACTGTGCCTCGCGACGAGGGTGTTGTAGGTGGCGCTGACACCGGTGACGGTTCCGGCGGCCGTGTCCACGGTGATCTCCGGGGACCACGACATCGACAGGGAGGTGCTGCTCGGGAAGGTCAACGGCAGCCACACGTAACGGGAGTCGTTGACCTTGCCGCCGAAGGAGTTGCCCCAGCGGTCGCCCATGTAGAGGTACGAGGTGCCCGAAGTCCCCTGGACGGGCAGGACGTACGCGGTCTGCGAGCCGTACGCGGTGGAGTCGCCGACGTTCGTCATCGCGGACCAGGGGCCGGCGAGGTTCGTGGCGGTGGCGTACTGCTGCTGGTTGGGGCTCCAGCCGGTGGCTCCCGAAGTCAGCATGAAATAGACGCCGCCCCGCTTGAAGAGGGCCGGGGCCTCGCGGTGGCCGCCCGGCCACGGGTTGGCGACGAGGCTGTCGATCGCGGTGTAGTCGGCCGTCAGCTTGTAGATCTGGAGGTCGTAGTTCTCGTTCGCCGCCGAGATCATGTAGCCGGTGCCGTCCGTGTCGACGAACGTCGTGATGTCACGGGACATGTGCAGGCCGAGGGGGCGGAAACTGCCCTGGTAGCTGTAGGCGCCGTCGACCGTGTCGGAGACGGCGACCGCAGCGCGGGCCTCGCCGTAGTCGACGCCGTTCTCCTTGTGCATCCACATCACGAACTTGCCGGTGGACGCGTTGTAGATCACCTTCGGGCGCTCGATGTACGCCGTGCCGAGTTCCGAGGCGCTGGACTGGGTGAGGACCCGGTTCCTGAACTCCCACGTCTTCAGGTCGGTGGAGCGGTAGGCGTCCACCGAGCGGAACGTGTTGTCGGCGTTGCGGTCCTCACCGAACCAGTAGTAGTAGGCGCCGACTTTGATGACGCCCCCACCGTGGGCGTGCACCCCGTTGCCCGAAGTGTCGGTGAACTGGAGGCCGTTGGCGAGCGTCTGAGGCGCGGCCTGGGCGGGGCCCGCCACGGCCAGGGCGCCCGCCAGTGCCGTACAGAGGGCGATCAGGATCGCGTACACCCGTCTCATCTCACGCACTCTCCTCACGAACGGCGTTCGACACCTCGAACTGAATGTGACATTCCGAACGGCGAAAAGGTAAGGGCGTGTTACAGCGAGGTCAACGGGTCGTACGCGACTTGCGAGAAACCGTTTTCTCAAACTTTTTCCGAAAGATTTCGACCCTGATTTTCGGGTACCTCCACCCCCACCTCCACCCCTTCCTGGCGCCCCCTCAACCACACGTACACCGGAATCCCCGCGAACAGGAACAACACCCCCTGGTACACGGCCGCATACCCCGCCCCCGCGATCAGCCAGAACGAGAACCCGAACGACAGCCCGGCGACCAGCACGTCCCGCACGAGCCCGGCCGCCCGCACCCGCTCCCGGGTCCCCCGGGCCAGCCAGTACAACTGCGCTGCCGCGGACAGGAGATACGGCACGCAGCCGGTGAACGTCGTGATGAGCACGAGCACACGGAACGTCGTGTCGGGCCCGGCCGTGTAGTTGAGCCCGATCAGAGCGGTACCGAGCACGGCGACGGCCCACACCCCGAACCCGGGCACGCCCCCCTTGCCGACCTTGGCGAACGGCTTGGGGAACAACCCGTCCAGCGCGGCGGCGTACGGCATCTGGGCGGCGAGGAGGATCCACCCGTTGAGGCACCCGACGATCGACGCGACGGCGACGAGCGCGATGGCGGTGCCGCCCCACGTCCCGCCGGTGATCGAGTTGACCGCGTCGGCGAACGGCGCCCCGGACTTGACCAGTTGAGCGTGCGGGACGAGCCCGAAGACGGCGACGGTGCCGAGGATGTAGACGAGCGCGGAGGCCAGTGTGCCCAGGACGCTCGCCCGCCCGACATTGCGCCCGGGGTCGTCGACCTCCCCCGCGCTGACGGCCGCCGACTCCACCCCGAGGAAGCTGTACAGCAGCAGCGCGGCGGCAGCGGCGAGCGCGCCCGGCACGCTGTCGCCGGTCGCGTTGAACGGCCCGAAGTTGTCGGTGTCGACGAAGAACAGCCCGATCGTCGCGACGAGCAGCAGCGGCACGAACTTGAGGACCGTCGACACGATCTGCACCGTCCCCACCCACCGCGTCCCCGCGAAGTTCGCGGCGGCCGGCAGCCACAGCGCGAGCAGCGCGACGAGCCCTTCGAGCGCGTGGTTGCCGTGCAGCGGTATCAGGACGTCGACGTAGCCGACGACGGCGACGGCGAGCGCGGCGATGCTGACCCAGCACATCGTCCAGTACGACCAGGCGGACAGGAACCCGGCGAACGGGCCGAACGCGTCGCGCGGGTAGACGTAGAGGCCGCCCGTGACGGGGCTGCGCTTGGCCAGCTTGCCGAAGAGCAGGGCGAGGAGCACGGCCGCGACGGACAGGACGGCGAAGGCGAGGATGCTGAGCGTGCCGTAGGGGGCGACGGCGGAGGGCAGCGCGAAGATGCCGCCGCCGATGATGTTGCCCATGACGAGGGCGGTGGCGGCGGTGAGGCCGAATCCGCGCCGGGGGGACGCCGGGGCTGTTTCAGGGGTGGTCATCGTGCTGCTCCCGTGAGAGGGGTTCCTGAGAGCGGTTTCAGGACGCGGGGGCGTGATCGTATCCCCGTATCCCACATCGTGGTCGATCTGTTCACACACTGGACATACTCCGCCTGTCCCCGCCCTCGTCGGCTAGCGTCGTCGCATGACGCACCTCGCTCCTGTGCCCTCCGCCCCGCCGCTCGCCGACGTCCTGGCCGACCGGGTGGTCCTCCTCGACGGCGGCATGTCCAACCGGCTGGAGGCCCAAGGGCACGACCTGAGTGACGAGCTGTGGTCGGCGCGGCTGCTGGCCGAGGAGCCGGAGGCGGTCGCCGAGGCGCACTTCCAGTACTTCGCGGCGGGCGCGGACGTCGCGATCACGGCGAGCTACCAGGCGACCTTCGAGGGGTTCGCCAAGCGCGGCCTCGACCACGACCGGGCCGCCGAACTCATCGCCTCCAGCGTGGAGTTGGGTCGGCAGGCGATCCGCAGGTCGCGGGCGGGCGGGGCGGTCCGCCCGCTGTGGACGGCGGCCTCGGTCGGCCCGTACGGCGCGATGCTCGCGGACGGCTCGGAGTACCGGGGCCGGTACGGGCTGAGCGTGGCCGAGCTGGCGGCCTTCCACCGGCCCCGCCTGGAGGTGCTCGCCGCCGCCCGCCCCGACGTCCTCGCCCTGGAGACGATCCCGGACACCGACGAGGCCGAGGCGCTGCTCGGGCTGGTGCCTCGACTCGGCGTCCCCGCCTGGCTGTCGTACAGCGTCGCCGGTGAGCGGACCCGTGCCGGACAGCCGCTGGAGGAGGCGTTCGCGCTCGCGGCGGACGTGGCCGAGGTGATCGCCGTGGGCGTCAACTGCTGTGTGCCCGAGGATGTCCTCGGTGCGGTGGAGATCGCAGCGCGGGTGACGGGCAAGCCGGTCGTGGTGTACCCGAACAGCGGGGAGGCCTGGGACGCCGACTCCCGTTCCTGGACGGGGAGTTCGACCTTCGCGCCGGAGCAGGTGAAGGGCTGGGCGGCGGCCGGGGCGCGGCTGATCGGGGGGTGCTGCCGGGTCGGGACGCGCGGGATCGCGGAGATCGCCGGGACCGTCCGCCCCCTGGGGTAGCGGCGGTTGCCTCCCGCGCTGCTAGCCTCCCGCTGGGAAACCGTTTACGGACAGTGTTTCCACGGTTCCCGGGGTGTACGGCGGTTCTCGCGGGGCAACGGGGCTCTCGCGGGGCGAGGAGGGGTGGAGCGCATGACCAGGAAGACCGAAGAAGCCGGGGAAGTCCGACGGAGCAACATCCGGGACGTCGCGGCGCGTGCCGGGGTGTCGGCGGCGACGGTGTCACGGGTGCTCGGCGGGGTGTATCCGGTGAGCGCGCCGACCCGGGCGCGGGTGCTGGTCGCGGTGCGTGAGCTGGACTACGTCGCCGACGCCCGCGCCAAGGCGATCGCGGGCGTGGGCACACCGACGCTGGCGTTCGTCCTGGAGGACATCACGGGCCCGTCGTTCGCGCTGATGGCGTACGGCGTGGAGCGCGAGGCCGCCCGGCACGGCCATCTGTGCCTGGTCTGCGGCACCGAGGGCGACGTCCGCCAGGAGACCGAGTTCGTGGAGATGATGCGGGCGCAGCGGGCCGCCGCCGTGATCCTCGTCGGCGGCACGGCGGACACCCCGGAGTACCGCGAGCGCACCCACCGCATGGCCGACGGGCTGGCCTCGGCGGGCTCCCGCCTGGTGCTGTGCGGCCGTCCGCCGCTGGATGCGGGCGCTCCGGTCACGGTCATCGAGTACGACAACGAGTCGGGCGCGCACGCTCTCGTCGCGCACGTTCTCGCGCAGGGCCACCGCCGGGTGCTGTTCCTCGGCGGCCGTCCCGACCACACGACGGCGCAGGGCCGTGAACGCGGTTACACAAGCGCGCACCGGGCGCGGGACATGGACGTCGACCCGGCGCTCGTCCTGCACGGCGACTTCACCCGCGACTCCGGCCACCGCCTGATGCGCCAGGCTCTGGACGACGGCCTCGACTTCACGGCCGTCGTCGCCGCGACGGACATGGTCGCCGCCGGCGCCCTCACGGCCCTGCACGAGGCGGGCCTCAAGGTCCCGGACGACGTCTCGCTCGCCGGTTACGACGACATCCCCTACGCCCGCGACCTGTACCCGGCGCTGACGACCGTCCACGTCCCGTACGAGGAGCTGGGCCGCGTCGCCGTCCGCACCGCCCTGGGCCGCGCGGCGGGCGCCCCGGACGAGCATCTCCTGCTGGGGACGCACGTCGTGGTCCGCGACTCGGTGAAGCCGCCGCGCGCGGAGGGCTGAGGCCGCGGGGCCGGACGCGCTGGAGCTTTTCCGAACCTCAAGCCCCCGGGCAGCACACCGGCCCCGCCCGGAAACGCCCGGCAAGCGGTTACCGCGCCCGGTCCGACCCCGCCCTCCGCAGCCGCCGTACCACCGACCGCAGCTCGGTCCCGCGCAGCGACCGCGCGGGAAGCGGTTCCACAACGGCGGCCTGGTGCGGGACGACCGTCCCCGCGTCCCACAGGGCGAGATCGGCGTCCCGCAGTCCGGGCACGGTACGCGTCTCGCTGCCCCCGAAGACCCGTACGGGATGCCCGGCGTGCCACGCCTCCCACCCGGGGTCGCCGGTCTTCACGAACCGCGTCCACGCCCCGTGCATCTCGGCGGCAAGCGCTTGCGGAGGGTTCTCACCGGCGAGTTTGACGGAGTCCGGTGAGGTGCCGGCGTCGAAGACGAAGCCGAGTTCGAGGGAGTGGCAGGCGCCGAGTCCGGGCCGGCCGGAGGGCCAGGCGAACTCGTACACGTACGACGTCCCGGGGCGGGCGTCGGCCAGCCGGTGCAGGGGGCGGCGCAGCATGTGGTCGGTGACCATCTGGCCGACGATCTCGGCGGGTCCGGCGTCCGGGTGCAGGGCGCGGTAGCCGCGCGGGACCTCGGAGCCGCAGTGGCAGCGGGCCATGGCCCCGGCGAGGGCGACGGGCCCGAGCCGGTCGACGCGCTCGACGAGCCCGCCGGGGACGAGCCAGAGCCGGTACTCGTCGCTGGTCCAGCCGAGCAGGAGATCGACGCCCCGGGCGACGTCGCCGCCGGTCAGAGCCTGGAGCGGGTCGCGGGGCACGAGGTCGCCGTCGACGACGATCCCGAACGCGGGCCCGCCGAGGACGGGGCTGGAGAGCCGTCCGACCTCGTACTGGGTGCGCAGCAGCACGTCCCGGTCGACGGCGGCGAACGCCTCGGCGGTGGCCGGGATCCTCAGCCGCCCGGCCATCCGGCGGACCATCCGCCGCACCTTGTCCCGGTCGGACGCCTCGGGCGCCCCGCTCTGGAGTACGGCCCGCCGGAACAGGCCCTGCGCGCGGGGGACGGCGATGAGGGCGCCGATGCTGATCGCACCGGCCGACTGTCCCATCAGGGTGACCCTGTCAGGGTCCCCGCCGAACCCGGCGATCGCGTCCCGTACCCACTCCAGCGCGGCGAGCTGATCGCGCAGTCCCGCGTTGGCGGGGGCGTCCGGGAAGAGGCCGTACCCCTCGACGCCGAGCCGGTGGTTGATCGACACGAACACGATGCCGTCGCGCGCGAAGGAGGTGCCGTCGTACACCGGGACGGCTGAGGAACCCCTGGTCAGGGCGCCGCCGTGGAACCAGACGACGACGGGGAGCCGCGCGCCGGGTCCGGGTTCGGGCGTCCACACGTTGAGGTTGAGGCAGTCGTCCCCGGGGATGTCGGGGTCGGTGAGGAACTGCGCGAACGCCTCGGAGTACGGCGGTTTCGGTGCGGTCGGCCCGAACGTGCCCGCGTCGCGGACGCCGGTCCAGTACTCGGGGGGTACGGGGGGCAGGAAGCGCCGGGGGCCGAAAGGGGCCGCCCCGTAGGGGATGCCCCGGAACACCGCGACGCCCTGTTCGTGTCTGCCGCGTACGGCCCCGTAGGGGGTCTTGACCACGGGGTCCGTCCGGCCTGCTGCTCGGCCTGCTGTCATGCGCCCACCAGCCCTTCGCACACTCGTGCACCGGTAGTACCAGAGCACTACGAGGATGCCCGGTATTCCGGTGCACGAGCCGCTCGGAGGGCCGTTCGGGGTACCCGCTCGGGGTACCTGGGAGCTACTTGGCGTACATCAGCGTGCCGAACCCGAGCTGGTCGAAGCCGCCGCTCGTCGTCCCGTAGTCCCCGCCGCCGCCCTCGGGGGCGACGGCGGCGCAGATCCGGGCGATGTACTTGTCGTCGAGGTTCAGCCTCCGGTTGTAGTGGTAGTGCAGCTGCGCCCAGACCGGGCGGGCCTGGCCCCGGGCGGACGCGGAGACGGTCGTCTGGGACTGCTGGGAGCAGTTCTGGCCGCTGCCCCACTTGTAGGTGGTGAAGGGGACGTCGAGGCCGAGGTTGTACTTGGCGACGTACTGGGCGCCCTTGAAGAACCGCCGGTCGTCGTACGAGTACAGGTCGTCGCCCTGGTTCCAGGCCATCTCGCAGATCGCGCCCATCTGCCCCATGCCCATGACGGTGTGGCCCTGGTCGCGGCCCGACTCCTGCCACTGGCCGAGCGCGTAGCCGTCGGAGTCGGTGTACAGGAACGGCACGGCGTTCTTGATGGCGCCGTTGCCCGCGCCGGACTTGAAGTAGTTGACGGCCTGGTTGTACTTGGCGGCGTCGTCGTTGAGGATGCCGATGGCCATGACGGAACCCATGGTGCAAAGGTCCCAGTTGGCCCAGTAGTTGGTGATGCAGGCGCCGTTGTGGTCGTTCAGGAACTGGTTGTTGAGCGGGTAGAAGACCCTCGCCAGCATCTCCTGGGCGGCGGCGAGGTCGAACCCCGAGTAGCCGCGCATGAGTTCACAGGCGTTGGCGAACTCCCAACCGTAGATCCCGGCGGCGAGGAAGCGGTCCGCGCTGCCGGTGACCGTGGTCAGCGTCTTCGACCAGGCGTTCAGGATCTTCGCCGCGCAGGCGGCGTTGGCCTCGGTGCCCCCGACCCTCCAGCGCAGGGCGTTCTGGTAGGCGGCGGCGATGTCGTTGTACAGCAGGGGGTAGTTCTCGCCGGAGCCGCCGCCCCGGACGATCGTCGCCGTGGCACGGTTCGTCCAGGTGGCGGCCGAGTGGGAGTTGGCGGTCAGTTTGTTCCAGCCGGCGAGCCAGGGGGCGGTGCCCGAGGCCACGCGGACCTTGGCGCGGTTGATGTCCCCGGCGTTGTGCAGCATGCCGGGGTGGGTGAAGGCCGCCGGGGCGGCGTCCGCGGTGGTGGGGGTCAGTGCGGACGCCGTCCCGCCGAGGGCGAGGGCGGCGCCGAGGCCGCCCGCTGTCCTCAACAGGGTGCGGCGGCTCGGCAGTTGGGAGGATCCGGTGCTCTGGGGTGTGCGGCTCATAGGGGGTGGGGCTCCCGTCCGTCTATCCGGAGGTGACGATCACCTCGGCGAACTGTGTGGTGGCGAGGGCCTGTTGGTCGCGTGAGCAGACCACGAGGCCCACGTGGTAGGGGGCGTCACCGAAGAGCGGGACCGTACCCTCGGCCAGGGTGGTCCAGGTGACGCCGTCGTCGGTGGAGACGGCCGCGGCGAAAGCGGTTCCCGTGCGCTTCAGCCGTAGCAGGGTGGGGAGTTGGACGGCGGTCCCGCCGGTGAACGCGGAGGCTCCGGCGACCGTCGGCCGCAGCATCAGCTGCGCGGTGCTCCCGCCGGTGACAATGGCTCCGGCGGCGAGGTCGAAGGGGCTCAGGGACTTGGCCATCAGCAGCCCGACCCGGTCGGCGCTCGCGCCCTCCCGGGACAGCAGTCGCGCGGTGACCGTGCAGTCCCCGCTGACCTGCCGTCGTACGAACTGGCCTGTCATCCCTTGGTTGTTGGTGTTGAGGTCGACACCCGCGCCGCGCACGGTGAACGTGCCGTCCGTGTGCGAGGTGCTGCCGGGCGTGAGGATCGCGGCGACGCCGAGGGTGCCGAACGCGGACCGGTCGGTGACGACGTCACCGAGGTCGCCGGCGGTCCAGGGGGCGGGGACGCTGCTCTCGGGCAGGGGCGTGACCGTGCGTCCACCGGGCACCGAGGCCGCCACCGGCTGTGAACGCGGCCCGCAGCCCGCCGAGTTGGTCTTGGCGACGGCGTACTGGTACGTCGTCCCGGTCTCGGCGGTCGGATCCGTCCAGCGGATGCGGGTGCCGAAGCCGACAGGCCCGACGCCGGTCGCGACGGTCCGGAAGGGGCCCCCGGCACGCGGGGCGCGCAGGACGCTGTACCGGGCGGACAGGTCGGGGTCGGTCCACGTGAGGCCGCCGGGGCCGGACTTGAGGTCGGTGACGGTCCGGGTGGGAGGCGGGGTCCGCCACACCGTGCCGGCGCTGTCGGTGACGGTGACGTTGTCGAAGGCGCCGGTGCCGGTCTGGGCGTACGTCTCGTCGACGCCGAGGCTGGAGGTGAGGACGAGGCCCGCGCGGACCGTGCGGCCGAGCGCGACCTCGGTGGAGCCGACCTCGGTCCAGTGGACGCCGTCCGGGGAGATCTCGCCGGTGCAGCGGCGGCCCTTACGGGTCACGCGGACCCAGTAGGGCGCCCGCAGCCGGTATCCGTCGCCCGCGCCCTCGACGTACGGCGCTTCGAGCGGGGTCGCCGACTCGGGGAGCGTGCCGAGGCTGGAGATGGGGAAGGAGGCTTTGATGCTGATCGCCTCCTGCTGGGTGGGGGGTACGGGTGTGGAACCGGTTGCGGAGACAGCCCCGCCCCAGGCCACGCGCGTACTCCACACGCCGCTCCACGTGTGCAGCGGAAGCCCCTGGATCAGCATCGAGGCGTGTGCCGCGTCGGGGTCGGCCGATGCTCGAAGTGTGACCCCGATCTTGGAGTACTGCGAGCTGAGCGGCCACACGATCCGCGCGGTGACGGAGCCGTCGCCGATCAGCGGGAGGTGGGCGAACCGGTAGGTGTCGGCGGTGCCGGACGCCTCAAGGACGAACCGTTCCCCGTCGTAGCGGCTCGTCCCGGGGATCTTCACCGCTCCGAGGTCCCCGCTCGTCCAGGGTCCGGGGAGCCCGCAGCTCGCGCTCACGGCCGTCGAACTCCCGCTGGTTCCGAGGTTGTTCGCGGCGGTGACGGTGTAGTGGTACTGCCGTCCGGGCCGGACGGCGGTGTCGGTGTACTCCGGTGCGCCGACGCCTGTCGTGAGCAGGGTGTAGGGCCCGGCGGGGTGGGTGGCGCGGTGGACCGCGTAACCGCTTGCGAAAGCGGACGGCAGCCAGGCGAGGCGGACCGCGCGGTCCTCCCCCGCCGCCGTGAGCCCGGCCGGGGCGGCGGGGACGCGGGGCGTCGGGGCCGTCGTCCCGGCGTAGGTGAAGGTGCCCCAGCTCGGGAGGTCGTCGTTGCCGCCCTCGACGACGCGTGTGCCGCCCGTGCCCCGGAAGACGGCCGCCTTCGTGTTCGGGGCGTCGAGGCCGCGTGCGCCCGCGTAGTGGGCGAGGTACATCTCGTAGATCGGGGGGAGGCCGCCGCGGCTGATCGCGGAGACGGTCTGCTTGATGTACTTGCCGGTGCGGTCGAGGGCGGGGGTGAAGGGGACGTCGCCGCCGAGGTTGTAGCGGGCGGCGTACTCGGCGTTCGCGAGGATGCGGTTGCCGTCGAAGGCCCACAGGTCGACGCCCTGGTTCCAGGCGACCTGCGCGATGTCGCCCATGAGGCCGACGGCGAGCTGTTCGTGGCCCTGGTCGCGGCCCGACTCCTGTCCCTGGCCGTCCGGTTGGACGACGCGGTGGGCGACGCTGCCGTTGCCGGCGCCGGCCGCCGCGAACCGCAGGGCGTCCTCGACGAGGGTGGGTTCGTCGCAGAACACCCCGATGGCCAGGATCGTCTGAATGGCCGTCAGGTCCCAGTTGCCGTTGGCGTACAGCATGTAGCCGGAGACCGCCGGGTACCAGACGTCGAGGAACGATCGTTCGCAGCGCGCGATGTCGGCCTCGGCCCAGCCGTCGTAGCCGGTGTGGCGCAGGAGTTCGGCGGCGTTCGCGAACTTGAAGCCCTGGAGGCCGGCGCCGAGCGGGCCGTCCGCGCCCGTGACCATGGTCAGCGAGGCGGACCAGGCGTTGAGGATGTCGCGGGCCTTGTCGGCGTTCGCGCGGTTGCCGGTGACCGCCCACAGGAGGGCGTTCTGGTAGGCGGCGGCCGAGTCGGAGACGGCCTGGCCCTGGAAGTTGCCGGGGCCCCGGCCCCAGGAGGTGACCTGGCCGGTGTTCTGGACGGTGTAGGTGCTCTGGGAGCGGGAGTGTGCGGCGAGCGCCAAGTAGCCGTCGTACACCGGGGATTGCTTCGTCTCGACGGCGGCCTTCATCCGGGCCAGGTCGTCGGCGGTGTGCAGGAGGCCGGGATGTACGAAGTTCGCGGGCGAACCGCCCTGCGCATCAGCGGGTTTGGCGCTCGCCGCCGGGACTGCCAGGGTGCTCGTCCCGGCGGCGAGGAACAGGGCGGCGGACGAACCGAGCAGTCCGCGGCGGCTGATGGGACTCACTTGCCGGCCTGCGCTTCCGCCGTGGTGATGAACTTCAGGTTGACGACGTGCTCGTTGGCGAACCACTGGATCACGTCGGTGGTGTAGTACCAGCCCGGCTTCTTCATCGAGTCGGCGATGGTCTGCCCGTTGACGACGAGGTTCTCGAACGTGACGTTCTTGATGGCGTGTTCCGCGTCGTAGCCGAGGAGCAGGGAGGGCTTGGCGTTGGTGCCGGTGTAGGTGAGGTTCTTGATGTAGACGTTCTCGATGCCCCGGCCCACGGAGGTGTTGTACTTCGTGTTGTACGTGACCTTCATGAAGATGACCTGGCCCCACCGGAAGTCCTCGATCCGGACGTCCTCGACGCGGACGTTGCGGATCAGGTTGGAGTCACCGGGGTTGAGGGCGATGCAGCCCTGGTAGTTCATCTGCGGTTCGCGGTGGTCGCAGATGTCGATGTTCTGGAAGAGCAGGTTCTCGATGACCTCGGGGTTGTCGGTGTTGCCGTGCGTGCCGATGTTGATGGGGTGCGCGACGTCGGCCCAGAGCGTGGAGTTGCGGACGGTGACGTTGCGGGTGTTGCCGTAGTAGTCCCAGCGGTGGGCGTAGATCGCCACGCAGTCGTCGGAGTTACGCATGAAGACGCCGTCGATGACGACGTTCTCGCAGGAGAAGAGGTCGATGCCGTCGCCCCAGCCCTTGGAGCTGAAGGAGCGCAGACCCTCGATGTGGATGTTTCTGCTGCTGCCGGCCGTGGTGGCGTACCCGTTCGGGTTCAGCGAGGTGAAGTCCTCGATGCGGATGTTCTCGCTGTTCTCGACCAACACCGCCCCGGACGCGGACGAGTTGATGAACCCTCGGCCGGCCAGGCGGGCGTTGCGGACGCCCTGGAAGGTGACGGTCGCGTTGAGGACCGCGCCGCCGTCGAGGTACACGGTCTGTCCTTCGGCGACCTTGAGGGTGCCGCCGGTGACGGTGTGCACGCCGGGGCCGAAGTAGACGACGTCCGGGTCACCGGCCTTGGGCGGGGCCGGATTCACCTTGCCGGTGAGGACGTGCAGGACGTCGAAGACGTCGTCGTTGATCTGGACGACGATGTTGCGCGGCTCGTCGAGGGTGAACCGCAGGGTGTCGCCGAGGACTTCGGGCTTGATGCCGTAGGAGTCCGGCCGCACGCGGACCTTGGTGGTGCCGCCCTTGAGGTAGGTCACCTCGATCTCGACGCGGCCCTGGAAGTCGAAGGAGACCAGGGAGGAGTTGTAGATCTTGCTGCCGCCGGTGGCCGGGTTGATCTCCGCGAGCTGCGGGCGCCAGATGTCGAGGGTCTGCCAGTCGCCGTCGGGGGCGGTGCGGACGCGGACCTTGTAGCTGGTGTTCGTCGGCATGGCGGCCGGGCGGGGGTAGGTGACCAGCTTCGGTGTGGGGCCGTCGCCGTCGGCGCGGGCGGTGCCTGCCGTCACCCCGGCGAGGCCGGCGGCGAGCGTGGCGGCGCCGGCCGCCTGGAGGGCCGTTCGGCGGGAGAGGGACGTGTTCATGCGGGGGCTCCTTGGAGGCGGCTCGAAGCCAGGAAGGCTCAGGGGAAGGGGAGTTACTTGAGTCCGGACGTCGACATCCCGGCGACGAAGCCGCGTTGGGCGACGAGGAAGACCAGGAGGATCGGGACGACGTACATCACCGAGGCGGCGGCCTGGAGTTCGGTGACCGGGGCGCCGGAGGGGGTGACGTAGGTCGTCATCACGGCGACCGCGAGGGTGGTGCGGTCGGTGGAGAGCAGGAGTTGGGGCGCGATGTAGTCGCCCCAGGTCCAGGTGAAGGCGATGATGAAGCTCGCGGCCAGGACGGGCCAGGACTGCGGGAGGAAGATCCGCCAGAAGATCCCGGTGTATCCGGCGCCGTCGATGATCGCGGCCTCCTCCAGTTCGCGGGGCAGCCCGGCGAAGAACTGGCGGAAGAGGAAGACGAGATAGGGCGCGGACGACAGGCCCCACAGCACCCAGGGCCAGTAGGTGTCGACCATGCCGAGCCGGGCGAAGATCAGGTAGGTCGGCAGCAGGGTGATCATCTGGGGCAGCATCATCGAGCCGATGAGGATGCCGAAGAGGACCTTCTTGCCGGGCGCGGACAGCCGGGCGAAGCCGAAGCCGACCCAGGCGGAGCTGAGCGTCACCAAAGTCGCGTAGATGAACGCGATGATCAGGGAGTTGCGGGCGTAGCCGAGGAAGTCGGTCCGGGTGAAGGCGTCGGCGAAGTTGTGCCACTGGAAGTGGTCGGGCAGCCAGTGCACAGGGGAGGCCGCCAACTCCCCGGACGTCTTCAGGCCGGTGAGGACCAGCCAGCCGAACGGGCCGAGGAACAGGCCCGTCAGGGCGACGAGGCCGGTGTAGAGGACGAGGCGGCCGGTGCGGACGCGGATACCGGTGATCACTTCTTCGCCTCCGGGTCGACGTTGTAGAAGACCGCACCGGACGTGAACCTGAAGAGGAGTCCCGTGACGGCGAGGATGATGACGAAGAGGACCCACAGCAGCGCGGAGGCGTAGCCGTAGCGGCCGAGCGCGAAGTACTGCGCGAACACATGGATCATGTACAGGTAGTTGGACTGCGGGACGGTGGTGACCCCGCCGGTGTCGCCGAGCGGCGCGAGCAGCATCGGCATGATGGTCTGGACGGACGCGATCATCCCGGTGACGGTCTGGAAGAGCAGGACGGGCGACAGCAGCGGGACGGTGATGCTGCGGAACGTCCGCCAGGCGCTCGCCCCGTCGAGGCGGGCCGCCTCGTGGAGTTCGCGGGGGACGTCCTGGAGCCCCGCCAGCGAGATGATCATGATGTTGCCGGCTGCCCACAGCACCGTCATCAGCAGCACGTACCGGGCGTAGGGGTCGGCGAGCCAGCCGACGGCGTCGAAGCCGAAGAAGGTCAACGTCCCGTTCGTGGCACCGGAGTTCTGGTCGAACAGCGCCTTGAAGGCGAGCCCGGCGCCGACCGGCGGGACCACGGCGGGCAGATAGATCAGCGTCCGGAACAACCCCCGTGCCCGCAAAGGCCGGTTGAGGAGGACGGCGAGCCCGAGCCCGGCGGCGATCGACAGCGGTACGGACGTCACCGCGAACAGCCCGGTGCGGCCCAGCGCCCGCCAGGTCACCGGATCGTCCATCAGCTCGCGGTAGTTGCCGAGGCCGATGAACCTCCAGTGCGGCGAGAGCCCGTCGAACGTGGTGAAGCTCAGCCAGAGCGCGTATCCCATCGGGATCACGGTCAGCAGGAGGAAGCCGATGATCCAGGGGGAGACGAAGAGGTAGAACGCCCGGTGGCGGCGGGCGACCATCGTCGTGCCGCGCCCCCGGCGGACCGGCGGCGTCTCGGCCCGTGCGGGCGCCGCCGTGATCTGATCGACCGTCATCCGACCTGCTCCTTACCGCGCTTCAGCTGTTCGTTGACGGTGTCGTTCAGTTGTCCGGCGAGGGTGTCGACGGAGATCGAGCCGTTCATCGCGGCGGGCGCCGCCTGGTTGAAGAGGGCGTCCATCGCGTCGGCGCTGGTGTAGGGGGTGAAGGAGACGACGGAGAACCGCTTCAGCTCCTCGTTCTGCACCCGCAGCACCTCTTGTTGAGCGGCGTTCTGATGCGGCATCAGAGGGCGGAGGGACTTGAGGCTGGGGATGCCCCAGCCGCCTGCGGCGCGGTCCTTGGCGGGTCCCTCGCCGAAGAACCACTCGAAGACCCGCCAGGCGGCGTCCTTGTTCCTCGCCTTCTTCGGCATCCACATGCCGGTGGCGCCCTGGCAGGCGCTGATGCGGGGGCCGCCCGCGAAGACCGGGGCGGGTGCGAGCCGGGAGACGGCGGCGAGTTTCGGGTCGGTGCCGATCATCCCGCCCAGCCAGTAGCCGGAGTTGGACATCGCGAGCCGGCCCGCCTGATAGGTGGGGCCGTCCCAGCCGTTGGGGTCAGGCTGGATGAGGCTCGACCCGACCTTGGTGCGGCAGTGGTCGATGTACCAGGCCAGCGCCTTGCGGGCCTCCGGGGTGGTGAAGTCGACGCGGGTGAAGTCGTCGGAGAAGAGGTTCCCGCCGGCGGAGGCCGTCAGGGTCGCGAGGAGCGTCGAGCGGGTGAGGCCGCCGTAGCCGCCGCCGAAGACGACGGTCTGGCCCCGTTTGCGCCGCACCAGGCGGACCGCGTTCTCCTGCCACTCCTCGAAGGTGACCGGCTCGGTGAGAGGCGGGTGGGCGACGCCCGCCTCGTCGAAGAGGGTGGTGTTGTACCAGTACATGGAGTCCTGGGAGAAGTCCTTCGCCATGCCGTAGCGCGGCCCCTTGCCCTGGGCGCGGCCGTCGAAGCGCCACAGGTCGTTGACGGGGTCGAGGTCGTCGGCCTTGAGGACGGTGGAGCGCGCGAAGTAGGGGTCGAGGTTCTCGGCGACGTCACGGGCCGCGAAGTACGGCGCGTCGACGGCGCCGACCCCGCGCACCAGGTCCGGCGGGTTCCCGCCGGTGAGCATGGCGATGAGCTTGGTGACGTCCCATTTCACCAGTTCGATGGTGACGCCGAGGTCGGCCTTGGCCTGCTTGACCTGCTCGGGGGTGATGTCACCGGGCGAGACCATCACGGTGACGGTCTCGTCCCCGCCGCTCACCGAGCCCGACACCTGGAGGGCGCAGCCGTTCAGCGCCGCCGCACCGGCCACGGCCCCGCCGGCCGACAGCGCGAGGAATCTGCGGCGGCTGGGAGGGGTGGCGGAGTGGGGGCGCATGGGGTCTCGCCTTTCTGGAATGCGAGGAACGCATAGCAACCGGTTGCTACGGCTGAGTGGGCTGAGCTTCTGCCGCCCGGCGGGACCCGTCAAGGGTTTGCGCATGTTTTCGAAAACTCCGGGCCCGCACCCAGCCGTCCCCCCGGAGGGGCCGCGCATCGCCGGAGAACCGTCCTGATCTGCAAAAACACCATGTCGGAGCAGCGACTTGAGGCACCAAAGCCCCCTGCTCCCTTCGCCCGACCCACACAGAAACCGGCGGTCCAGTTGATCCGTCCCGACCGATTGACCATGGCTCAACGGCAGATCTACGGTAGAAGACGCTTTCAGAAAACGTTTCCCGTACACGTCCTCAGGAGAGTCATGCCCAGTGCCCCGCCGCCCAGGGCCGTGTTCGCCATGGATCCGGTGCACCTGCCCCTGCTGTTCCCGGAGCCGGTGCTGGAGCGGCTGCGCCGGGCGGCCGACATCGATCCCGCGCTCGTCGTGCGGGACTTCACCGACCCGGCGGCCGTCTCCGCGCTGGCCGACGCCGAGATCCTGGTCACCGGCTGGGGCTGCCCGCGCCTCGACGCCGACGCGCTGGCCGCCGCGCCGAAGCGGCGTGCCGTGCTGCACGCCGCGGGTTCGGTCCGTTCCCTGGTCGGGGACGCCCTGTGGGGGCGCGGCGTGAGCGTCTCCAGCGCGGTCACCGCCAACGCCGTCCCCGTCGCCGAGTACACGCTCGCGACGATCCTGCTCGCCGGGAAGAACTTCTTCTCCCTGCGCGAGAGTTACCGCCTCACGCACGCGCAGCCGACGCCCGCCGAGACGGCGCCGATCGGCAACATGGGCCGCCGGGTCGGGGTGATCGGGGCGTCCCGGGTGGGGCGGCGGCTGCTGGAGCTGCTGCGGCCGTTCGACTTCGAGGTGCTGCTGCACGACCCGTACGTCGACAGCGGCGAGGCGGCCCGGCTCGGTGCCAGGCTGATGTCCCTGGAGGAGTTGCTGACGCGCAGCGACATCGTCAGCCTGCACGCGCCGGACATCCCCGAGACCCACCACATGCTGGACCGGGCCCGCCTCTCGCTGATCCCCGACGGCGGCGTCCTGATCAACACCTCCCGGGGTGCGCTGGTCGACCACGCCGCGCTGACCGACGAGGTGGTGTCGGGCCGGCTGAGCGCGGTCCTCGACGTCACCGACCCGGAACCGCTGCCGGCCGGCTCGCCGCTCTACACGCTGCCCAACGTGATCCTCACCCCGCACATCGCGGGCTCCCTCGGTAACGAACTGCGACGGCTCGGGGAGATCGTCGTCTCCGAGGCGGAGCGGCTCGCGGAGGGGCTCCCGCTGGTGCACGAGGTGCGGCACGCGGACCTCGACAGAGTCGCCTGACACGGCTCTGACCTGCGCGAACAAAAGTTATCCACAGGCCCGGACGGGGCTCTCGGCGTTGGGATACCTTTCCGTCACCGGCTCGGACCGAGGGGGCGTCCGAGGCCGGTGGACCCCCACGACAGGAAGGAGGCGTGACGATGAGTGAGCGAAAGCCGAAGCGCAGGGTGACCATAAAGGACGTGGCGAGGGAGGCCGCCGTCTCCGTGGCGACCGTCTCCCGGGTGCTCGGGGTGAGCAACTACCCGGTGGCCGCGGAGACCCGCAGCCGGGTGATGAGGGTCGTCCGGGACCTGGACTACGTGACGAACGCGCACGCCAGATCCCTCGCGGGCGGCGGTACGCCGACGGTGGCGATCCTGATGAACAACATCACGGGGGCCGCGTTCGCCCACGTCGCGAAGGGTGTCGAGGGCGCGGCGACGCTGCGCGGCTGGCTCTCCCTGGTGGGCACCACCGGGGAGGATCCCGAGCGGGAGCTGGCGCTGGTCAACCTGATGCGCCAGCAGGGCGTGGCGGCCGTGGTGCTGCTCGGCGGGGCCTACGACCGCACGGAGTACCAGACGCGGATGGGCCGCTTCGCCCGCTCGCTGGACGCGGCGGGGTCGCACCTGGTCCTGGTGGGCAGGCCGCCGCTGGAGGGGGACGTCCCGGCGACGACCGTGGACTACGACAACGAGGCGGGGGCCTACGCCATGGCCAGCCACCTCCTGTCGGCCGGCCACCGCAGGATCCTGGTGCTGCCGGGGCCCACCGGACTGACCACCGCCCAGGGCAGGCTGTCCGGTGCGCGCAGGGCCTTCGAGGCGTACGGGGTGCCGTTCGACCCGGGGCTCGTGCGGCGCGGTTCCTACGACTACGAGCACGGGTACGCGGCGATCCAGCAGGCGCTGGCGCAGACCCCGGAGTTCACGGCGGTCCTCGCGGGGACGGACGTGGTGGCGGCGGGCGCGATGCAGGCGCTGAGGTCGGTGGGCCTGAGGGTGCCGGACGACGTGTCGGTGGTGGGGTACGACGACATCCCGCTCGCGTCGCAGCTGACGCCCGGTCTGACGACGGTGCACGTGCCGTACGAGGAGATGGGCCGGGTCGCGCTGCGGGCGGTCGCCGACCGCAGGGCCGCCGCCGATCTCACCGGGTCCGACCTCGCGGGCGCCGGCAGGCCGGCGGAGGCCGAGCATCTGATCCTGGGCACCCATGTCGTCGTCCGCGACTCGGTCAGACCTCCCCGTTCACCGCGCTGACGCGCCCTTCGGGCCCCGGAGTCGAGGGGTGTGCGACCCCGGGCCCGGGGGGACCGTAAGCGGTTACTGGATCTCGGTCGGATACGCCCAAGATTTTCTCGCACGCCTCTTGATAATGCCGATACCGTCGGCCTACGGTCACAGCAACCGGTTACTACCGCTTCTGCTTGAGCCAGGCCCGACGCCGCACTTTCCCCGCCGTCCAGCCTCTGCCACGGCCAGTACCGAGCCGCCGCTCTCGCCTCGCCGAGACGCCTACTTCCCGAAGGAACACGGTCAGATGAATGCCATGAGCCCCCGCAGAAGGATCGCCCGCGCCGCCGCCGCGGGAGTCGCGCTGACAGGTCTGCTCGCCGCCTGCGGCGGTTCGGGGGACGGCGGGGACTCCTCGGCGTCGGGCCCGGTGACGCTCTCCTACTGGGGCTGGGCGAACGGCCAGGAGGCGGTCGTCAAGGCGTTCAACGCGTCGCACAAGGACGTGCAGCTGAAGTACACGAAGGTCACCGACCAGCTGACGATGCAGAAGCAGCTGACCAACGCGGTGAAGGCGGGCAACGCCCCCTGTCTGGCACAGAACACGGCCGAATACGTGACCACGTGGGTCTCCCAGGACGCGCTGGCCGACGTCTCGCGGTACGTCGCCTCCGCCAAGGACAAGTTCAACGCGGGCTCCTGGGCGAGCGCCCAGGTCCAGGGCAAGTTCTACGGCGTCCCCACCAGCTCCTCCCCGAACTTCACGATCTACCGCGCGGACGTCTTCCAGAAGTACGGCGTCGAACCGCCCACGACGTGGGAGGAGTTCGTGGCGGCCGGCAAGGAGCTGAAGAAGCACGGCGTCAAGATCACCAACTACGCCGGTGAGGACCCCTCGACGCTGGAGGTCCTCGCGATGCAGGCCGGCGCGCACTGGTACGCGATCGACGGCAACGCCTGGAAGATCGACTTCCAGGACCCGGGCACGCTGAAGGCCGCGAAGGTCATCCAGGACGTCATCGACAACGACCTCAACTCGACGCTCTCCTTCGCCGACTACGCGGCCGTGCAGCGCAACTACGACAACGGCGGCACCGTCACCCGCCAGATCTCGACCTGGCAGATGGCCGGCATGGTGCAGAACTTCACCAAGTCGTTCGGCCAGTGGGCGCTCGCCCCGTGGCCGACGTTCGCGGGCGAGGCCGCGAAGACCCCTGCGGGGACGAACCTGACGGGCAGCGTCACGCTCGTCACGAAGGACTGCAAGAACCAGAAGCAGGCCGCCGAGGCCGCGCTGTGGATGTCCACGGACCCCGGCGCCGTCAAGACGATGGCGAGCCCCGAGACCGGCAACGGCGTGATGCCCGCCCTCGCCGACACCAGTTCGTACATCGACGCGTCGATCTCCAAGAAGCTGCTGGGCGCGCACTACGAACCGGCGAAGAAGACCGTCGGCGACAGCCTGGGCACGGTCACGACGGACTGGGCGTTCGGCCCGAACTGGACGGCGATGTTCACCGAGCTCCAGGCGGGCTGGGCCAAGGTGGTCAGCAAGCAGCAGAAGGTCACCGACCTGCTGGCGCACATGCAGAAGTGGACGGCCGACGACCTCAAGTCCCGCGGCATCAACGTGAAGGGCTGAGGGACCTGCGATGATCCGCTCCCAACGCTGGAAGGGTGCCGCGTTCACGGTGCCCTTCCAGCTCGGCTTCGTCTTCCTGTACCTGATCCCGATCGGGTACGCCGTCTACCAGTCCCTCTTCAAGGTCCAGCAGTCCGGCCTCGGGCTCGGCGGCTCGACGCAGGAGTTCACCGGCCTCGCGAACTACCGCGAGGGGCTCACCGACTCCGCGTTCATGGGCTCCGTCCTGCGGGTCGTGGTCTTCGCCTGCGTGCAGATCCCGGTGATGCTGCTGATCAGCCTCGCCCTCGCGCTCCTGCTGGACGCGGTGACGGCACGGGCCGCGAGCCGCTTCCGCATCCTGCTGCTGGTGCCGTACATGATCCCCGGGGTCGTCGCGGCGCTCGTCTGGATCAACCTCTACAGCCCGGAGGTCGGCCCGCTCACCGCGCTCGGTGACGCCGTCGGCCTGCACTGGAACTTCTTCGCGCCGTCGATGGTGTGGCCGGCCATCGGCAACCTCCTCACCTGGCACGGCATCGGCTACAACATGGTGATCATTTACTCCGCGCTCCAGGCGGTCCCGCGCGAGCTGTTCGAGGCGGCCCGCCTCGACGGCGCCTCGGAGCTGCGGATCGCCCGCAGCATCAAGGTGCCCTACGTGCGGGGCGCGCTGGTGCTGACCGCGCTGCTGTCGATCATCCAGATGCTCCAGCTCTTCAACGAACCGGCCCTGTTCCGCAACGTCACCCCGCAGACGGTCGACGACAGCTTCACCCCGATCATGATCATCTACAACCAGGCGTTCAACGCCGGCAACTACCACTACGCCGCGACCCTCTCGGTGCTCCTCGCGCTGATTCTCGGACTCGCCTCCTTCGTCTTCTACCGGCTGACATCGAAGGAGACCGACTGATGACCCTGACCCGAGACCGCGCCCCGAAGACGGCGGTCCGCAGGCTCACGAAGCCCGACCCGCGCACGAGTTCGCGCGGCGGGCAGCGCTTCCTGCTGATCGGCCTGGCCCTCGCGAGCGTCTACAGCCTCTTCCCCGTGTGGTGGCTGATCGTGGCGGCCACGAAGGACCGCACCGGCCTCTACCAGTCCAACGGCCTGTGGTTCTCCGGCTGGCACCTCTGGGACAACCTGCACCAGCTGTTCACCTACGAGGACGGCATCTTCCTGCGCTGGACCGCCAACTCCCTGCTCTACGCGGGCGTCGGCTCCCTCGGCGGCACGCTCGTCGCCCTCGCCACCGGATACGGCCTGGCCCGCTTCGACTTCCCCGGCCGGGGCCTCGTCTTCGCGTCGGTGGTCGGCTCGTTCCTCATCCCGATCGCCCTCCTGACGCTCCCGCTGTATCTGCTGTTCTCCGAGATCGGCATGGTCGACACCCCCTGGGCGATGCTGATCCCCTGCCTGATCAACCCGTTCAGCGTGTACCTCGCGAAGGTCTACACCGAGTCGACGATCCCCTACGAACTCCTGGAGGCCGCCCGCCTCGACGGCGCGGGCGAGCTGCGGATCTTCTTCTCGATCGTGCTGCGCATGATGACGACCGGCGGTGCGACGGTGTTCCTGCTGGCCTTCGTCAACACGTGGAACTCCTTCTTCCTGCCGCTGACCGTGCTGCGCGGCGAGAACAACTGGACGCTGAACATCGGCCTCTACAACTGGTCCGGCAAGCGCCTGGAGTCCGGCGTCGACCTGACGAGCCTCGTGCTGACCGGCGCACTGCTGTCGATCGTCCCGATGGCGGTCATGATGGTCGCCATGCGCCGCTACTGGCGCTCGGGCGTCACCCTGGGAGCCCTCAAGTGACCGTCGCACGCAACCCGGTGATCCGCGGCTTCGCCCCCGACCCCTCGCTGGTGCGGGCGGGCGACTGGTACTACGTCGCGACCAGCTCCTTCGAATGGTTCCCGACGATCCCGATCCACCGCTCCCGCGACCTCGCGCACTGGGAGCACGCCGGACACGTGGCGGGCGCCGTCCCCGGCGACTGTCTCGCCGGGGTGCCCGACTCGGGCGGCATCTGGGCGCCGTCGCTGAGCTTCGACGGCGAGTCGTTCTGGATGGTGTACGCGATCGTCCGCTCGGTCGGCACGCCGTACTTCGACCTGGACACGTACGTCACCACCGCGCCCGACGCCGCCGGCCCCTGGTCCCGGCCCCGCCGGGTGGCGAGCCACGGCTTCGACCCCGCCCTCTTCCACGAGGACGGGCGGCTGTGGCTGCTCAACCTCCAGAACGACCACCGCCCCGCCGGGAACCGCTTCTCCGGGATCACGGCGACGGAACTGGACCGGGTCACGCTGAAGCCCCTCGGCGAGACCCACCTCCTCCTCCAGCACGAACGGCTCGTCGAGGGGCCGAAACTGCTGAAGCGCGACGGCTGGTACCACCTGGTGCTGGCCGAGGGCGGCACCGGTTTCGAACACGGCGTCCTGACGGCCCGCAGCCGCGCCCTGACCGGCCCGTACGAGGTGGCCGCCCGCCCCCTGCTGACCTCCCGGGACGCCCCCTGCCTGCCGCTCCAGAAAGCGGGGCACGCGGAGCTGGTGGAGACACCCGGCGGGGAGTGGTTCCTCAGCCACCTGGTGGGACGCCCACTCCGCACACCCCAGGGCCCGCGCTGCACGCTGGGGCGGGAGACGGCCGTCCAGGCGGTGGAGTGGGACGAGGAGGGGTGGCCCCGGCTGACGGGCGGGGGATGGCATCCGGCGGAGGAGGTGATCGTCCCGACGGTGGAGGCACCGGACGTACCAGAGGCCGACGCACCCGGCGTACCGGAGGCCGAAGCCTCGCCGAAAACGCCCCCGCACCCCCGACCCCAGCCCCGCCACCAGCCCCACGCCCACCCCTCACCCCCCTTGTCCTGGCCCTGGCGCACCCTCCGCGAACCCCCCTCCCCCACCTGGGCCGACACCACCACCCGCCCCGGCTGGATCCGCCTGCGCGGACGCCAGGGCCCGGAATCCCGCTGGGAGCAGAGCCTCCTGGCCCAGCCCCTCACCGAACACCACGCCACGGCCCAGGTCACCGTCGAGGCCCACCCGACGACGTTCACGCAGGCCGCCGGCCTGATCGTGCGCTACGCCGCAGAGGCGTACCTCAGCCTCGACCTCACCTGGTCGGAACCTCCGGGCGAGAAGCAGCGCGGCCAGCAGTGGCGCGGCGCGGGCCGTACCGTCCTCAGCCTGATCGACCGGGACGAGACGGGGACGCGGGAAGTCGCGGTCGTGGACATCGGCACGCACGAGCCGATCACGCTCGGCGTCTCGGTCGAGGGCGCCGAGGCCCGTTTCTGGTACCTGCGCGAGGGCGAGTTCACCCCGGTCGGCCCCCCGCTCGACGTGACCCGCCTCTCCGACGACCACGGCGGCGGGCTGCGCTTCACCGGTACCCTTGCCGGCATTCACGCCCGCGATCTCGTGGACGCCGCCTTCACGGCGGACTTCCGGGATTTCCGCCTGGAGTGCGAGGAACCGCCACAGAACTCCCGCTGAGTGTTCGGGGTTTCGAAAGTTCACGTCCGCGATCGCGATCAGGCGAACCCGTGACTCCCGGTGTCTTCCCGGCACGCTGCGGCACCCCTAAGATAGCAAGCGCTTTCTTTCAGCCGTGCGCTCGAAAAACGGCCGAAACAGCGCTGGTCGAGCTTTCGCTGGCCCAATGGCGGGCCGGAGAGGTGGGTTCCCTATGGTCCGCACGGCGAGTCCGAACGTGACGGCCGGACCGACGCTGGCGGTCGTGGCGCGGGAGGCGGGGGTGTCGGTGCCGACCGCCTCCAAGGTCGTCAACGGCCGGGAGGACGTCGCGCCGGAGACCCGTCGCCGGGTCACCGAGGCGCTGGACCGGCTGGGGTACGTGCGCAGACCGAGGTTCGACGCGTCGAAGCCGCCCCGGCTGGTCGACCTGGTGGTGCATTCGCTGGACAGCTCCTGGTCGGGCGCGGTCCTGCACGGAGTCGAACAGGCGGCGCACGAGGCCGGGTTGGACATCGTGGTCTCGGCGGGGCTCGGGCGGGGCGGGGGCGACCGTCCGCAACGCGGCTGGCTGGACAAGCTCACCGCCCGGGGTTCGGCCGGAGTCCTGTTCAACCTGGCCGAGTTGACGGACTCCCAGTACGCGTGGCTGGAGCAGCACCGCATCCCGTTCGTGATGATCGACCCGGCGCACGAACCGCCGCCCGGCGTGGTGTCGGTGGGCGCGGCGAACTGGCAGGGCGGGGTGAGCGCGACGGAGCACCTGCTGGCGCTCGGGCACGAGCGGATCGCCGTCGTCGCCGGACGCCGGCGCAAGCAGTGCAGCAACGCCCGGGTGGCCGGGTACCGTTCGGCGCTGGCGGCGGCGGGGCTGCCGCAGCGGCCCGAGTACGTCCGCTACGGCTGCTTCGAGGAGTCCACCGCGCGGCAGCGGATGCGCGAGCTGCTCGGCCTCCCCGAGCCGCCGACCGCCGTCTTCGTCTGCTCCGACCACATGGCCCTCGGCGTCTACCAGGCCCTGGCCGAGGCGGGGTTGAGGGTCCCGGACGACATCAGCGTCGTCGGCTTCGACGACCTCCCCGAGTCCCGCTGGGCCAGCCCCGGCCTCACCACCGTCCGCCAGCCGCTCGGCGAGATGGCCGCGACCGCGCTGCGCCTGCTGGTGCGGATGATGGACGGGGAGCGGCCGGAGGGGACGCGGACGGAGCTGTCGACGCGGTTGGTGACGAGGGCGAGCACGGCGGGGGTGGGCGCGCGGGTCCAGTACTTCTGACATCCGTCAGGACACCTGTGCCGCCCAGCGGATGCCGCCACGCAGGTGCTCCCTGAACGCGGGGTCGTCGTACGCCTCCTGCGCGTGGCCGAGTGCCGTGTAGAAGACGCGGCCCTCCCCCTGGTCCCGGGTCCAGGCCAGGGGATGGTCCGCGCCCATGCCGCCACCCTCGTAGGAGGACTCGTCGGCGGTCAGCAACACCCGTACGGAGCCCCGGGGGTTGGTGCGGAAGTCGTACCACTCGTCGGTGAAGTCCCAGACCTTCGGCAGGTGTCGGGTCGCGGGGTGGTCCGCGTCCTCCACGACCGCCTTGCCGGGCTGGTGGTCGGGGTGGCGGTCGAAGCGGGCGCCGAGGAGTTCGCCGTAGTACGGCCAGTCGTACTCGGTGGTGGACGCGGCGTGGACGCCGACGAAGCCGCCGCCCGACTCCACGTACTCCGCGAGGAGTTCACGTCCCTCGGGGGTGAGGACCTCGCCGCTCGTGGAGAGGAAGACGATCGCCGCGTACCGCCCGAGCGGGGACTCCAGGGCCGCCGGGTCCTCGGTGTGGTCCACCGTCCACTCCCCCATGATCGCGTGCAGGGCGTCCGCCGCGTAGGGAATGGAGTCGTGGCGGTAGCCGGTGGTGCGGGTGTAGACGAGCAGACGTGGTGCCATGGGACGACCCTATGCCGCCGGGCGGCCGGGACGGGCGTTCTGCGGGCGAGCGAAAATTTCGCGGTAACCGGTTGCCGAAAAACTCGGATGCCGTGCACCGCAGGGGCGGGCTAGTGTCCCGCGCTGATGATGCACGAGAACGAGATCCGGACCGACGCCGCTCTGGTGCGGCGGCTGCTGGCCGGCCAGTTCCCGGCGTGGGCGGGGCTGCCGGTGACCGAGGTGCGGACGGCGGCGACCAACAACGCGATCTACCGGCTGGGGGACGACCTGGTCGTGCGGCTGCCGATCGTCGAAGAGGCCGTGGAACAGGCCGAGTTCGAGGGGATGTGGCTGCCGAGGCTGGCGTCCGTGCTGCCGGTGGCGGTGCCCGAGCCGGTGGCGCTCGGGCGGCCCGCGGAGGGGTACCCGTTTCCCTGGTCGGTGTGCCGGTGGATCGAGGGGACGCATCCGACGGGGGCCGAAGGGGTGGGGTTCGCGCGGGAGTTGGGGGAGTTCGTCGCCGCGTTGCGCCGGGCCGATCCCGCCGAGGCGCCGACCGGGTACCGGGGTGTGCCGCTGCGGGACCGGGACGTGTCCACGCGCGCGTGGATCGCGACGGCCGCCGACGACATAGACGTGTCCGCCGCGCTCGCGGCCTGGGAGCACGCGCTCGCGCAGCCCGAGTGGGACGGCCCGCCGGTGTGGGCGCACTGCGATCTCATCCCCGGCAACATCCTCGTCTCCGAAGGCGAGTTGGGCGCGGTCATCGACTTCGGGGCGTCCGGGGTGGGTGATCCGGCCTGCGACGCGATACCCGCGTGGGCGCTGCTGGACCCGGCGCACCGGGACGCGTTCCGGGAGGCCGCCGGGTTCGACGACGCGACGTGGGCACGGGGGCGGGGGTGGGCGCTGACGTTCGTGAGCGGCATCGACTACTACCGGACGACCAACCCGGCCATGTCGGAGCTGGGGCTGCGGGCGGTGGAGGCGGTACTGACGGATTTCCGCCGGTGACGCCCGTCCGTTTGTGGGGATGCTTCGCGTAGGCTCGTACAGGATGAACACGATTCCCGCACGGCTCGACCATCTCGTGCTCGCGACACCCGAACTGTCCGCGACCATCGACGACTTCGCCCGGCGGACCGGGGTCGTGCCCGCGCCGGGCGGGGTGCATGTCGGGCTCGGTACCCGCAACCATCTGATCGGCCTCGGCGGCCGGGCCTATCTGGAGATCATCGGCCCCGACCCGGAACAGGCCGGGCACCCCGGGGCGCGGACGTTCGGCGTCGACCGGCTGACCGGGCCGCGCACCCTGTCCTGGGCGATCGGCCCGCCGGACATCGATCTGACGGTCGAGAGGGCGCGGGCGCGCGGCTACGACCCCGGCGACGTCCGGCCGATGAGCCGCCGCCGGCCCGACGGCACGCTCCTCGCGTGGCGCCTCACCGACGACGCCTCCGACTCCTCGGGACTCGTGCCGTTCCTCATCGACTGGGGTTCCTCACCGCATCCGAGCGACGGGCTGCCCGTCACCCCGCTGCTGGAGCTGTCGGCGACCGCGCCGGACCCTGCGGCGATCCTGCCGTCGCTCGCCGCGCTCGACGTCGAACTGTCGCTGTCCGAGGGCCCCTTGAGGATCTCGTTCACGCTCGACACCCCCAACGGGCCGGTCACCTTCGACTGACGGTCCGTCAAGCCGCTCTGATCAGGCGGAGTTGGCCGATCTCCGCGACGTTCTTCATGAGTTCGGCGTTCACCCAGGCCATCAGGTGGGCGATCGTCAGGCCGGCGTCCGAGGGCCAGGGGTAGGCGCAGGGGCGGTCGAGGCCGGCGTCCGTGAGGGTGGCCACGGCCGACGTCCACTCCTCGTACAGGCCGCGCAGCCAGTCGACGGCGCCGCCGGGGCCCGGCCAGTGGACGTCCTCCCGCCGGCGGGGTTCGCGGGCGAGGAGGTGGTCCGTCGCCGTGCCGAGCCACCAGCCGAGGTGCCAGGTGACCCAGGCGACCGTGGGGACCGGGACCGGGTCGGGTTCGGTGTCGGCCCAGTCCGGGGTCCAGCCGCCGGCGCCGTCCGGGTGGAGGGTCCAGCAGGTGGGCGCCGGTTCCCACAGGTGGTCGTCCGGTTCGAGGCGGTCGAGGTGGTACGTGAAGAGGGACCAGGTGAGGCCGGTCTGCCAGCGGAGGAGACCGAGGCGTGCGGGGGTGGTCATCGGGACACCCTGGCGACCGGGGTGGGGCCACGCAAACGGTTTCCGGGAGACGTCCGTTTTCTTCAAGACCGGGGTTCCTCCCCATCCCTACGCTGTCCCCATGACTCCACGATTCGACGCCATCGGCCTCCTCGTCCACGACATGGCGGCCTCCGTCGCCTTCTACCGCCGCCTCGGGTTCGTCTTCCCGGAAGGGGCCGAGCAGGAGGGCCACACCGAGGCCGCCCTCCCCGGCGGGCTGCGCCTCATGCTCGACACCGAGGACACCGTCCGCTCCTTCCTGCCGGACTTCGAGGCACCGGGTCCCGGCGGACGCGCCTCCCTGGCGCTGCTGTGCGACAGCCCCGGTGAAGTCGACGCCGTGTACGAGGAGTTGACGTCGGCCGGGTATCACGGCGAGGCGAAGCCGTGGGACGCGGTGTGGGGGCAGCGGTATGCGGTGGTGCACGATCCGGACGGCAACGGGGTGGATCTGTTCGCGCCGTCGGGACAGCCGGCCAAGCCCTGAGGCGGCCTGCGGGAGACACCCTCAGGGGACCAGCCTGCCCGGCGTCTCCCCCGTCAACTCCCGTACCTCCCGCGTCAGATGCGCCTGGTCCGCATACCCGGCCCGCACCGCCGTCTCCCCCGCCGGCACCCCCCTCCGCAGCAGCCCCAACGCCCGCTGCAACCGCAGGATCCGCGCCAGCGTCTTCGGCCCGTACCCGAACGCCTTCAGCGACCGCCGGTGCAACTGCCGCGCCCCGAGACCCAGTTCATCCGCCGACGCCGCGACCGAACGCCCCTCCCCCAAAGAAACCACCAGCCTCGACAGCAACGGGTCCGGCGGCACGGCCCGTTCGAGCGCCACCTCCTCCAGCCCCGTCGCCACGTCCGGCGCCGCCGACACCCGCGCGGCCAGCCTCCGCACCTCCGCGGCCGGCCACAGATCCGCCAGCTCGACCCGCCGGTCCCGGAGCTCGCACGCCGGAACCCCGAGCAGCGCCGGCGCCGTCCCGGGACAGAAACGCACCCCCGCCCAGAAAACCCCCGGCCCGCCGGGAACGTACGCCCGGGTATCGGGCCCCGCGACCAGCAGCCGCCCCTCGCTCCACAGCAGATCCATGCACCCGTCGGGCAGCACGGCACCCCCCGCCGCCGGCGTCTCGGGGGTGTTCGTCCACACCACCGCGCCACTCAGCCGGGACGGCCGCTCCTCGTACACACCTCCACGCTACGCCCTCCCCCGGTCCGGGAAAACGCGCGGCAACCGCTTGCACAACAGGCCCGCCGGTGTCGTCCGCAACCGCTTGCGCACCGCACGCCGACACCGCCCCCCCAAGGCCCCTCACTTCTCCCGCCGCTCCTCCCCCTCCGCCTTGGCCACCGTCTTCGCATGCGTCCGCAGCCGTGCCGTCACGTTCTCGTGCGGCAGGAAGCGCGACCAGCGCTCGGGGAACTCGGACGGCATGTCGGGGTCGTCGGGGTCCTCGTCGCCCTGGGCAGCGGACATGCGGGCGACGTACTCGACGACCTCCTCCTTGCGCTGCCGGTCGTTGGCGGCGCGGGCGGCGGCGGTCGCGGCGGCGGGCCAGACGCGGTCGATCGCGGCGTTGACGGCGGCGCCGACGAGGACGGCGAACGCGGAGACGCCGATCCACAGCATGACGGCGACGGCGGCGGCGAGGGAGCCGTAGATGCTGGCGCCCTCGATGGTGCTCTGGAGGTAGATCCGCAGCAGGAAGCTCCCGAGGACCCACATCGCGAGGGCGACCAGCGACCCCGGCACGTCCTCGATCCACGGCGAGCGCACCGGCACGGACACGTGGTAGAGCGTGGTCAGGAAGACGACCGACAGCAGGATCACGACCGGCCAGTACAGCACCTGCACGAGCGTCGCCGACCACGGCACGATCCGGACGACGGCGTCGGGCCCGGCGACCATCAGCGGCAGCGCGATCGCCCCGATGACCAGCGCGACGACGAACAGCGCGAACGCGACGAGCCGCGTCTTGACGATGCCGCGCACGCCGTCGAGGCCGTACATGACGGTGATCGTGTCGATGAACACGTTGACCGCGCGGGAGCCGGACCACAGGGCGAACAGGAACCCTATCGAGATGACGTCGGGCCGCCCGCCCTTCAGGACGTCGTCCAGGATCGGCTGGGCGAGCTGCTTGACGCCCTTGTCGGACAGCACCGTGCGCGACGCGTCGAGGAGGTTGCTCTCCAGGCTGGTGATGGTGTCGGTGCCGGTCCAGTCGTCGACGTAGCCGAGCAGCCCGATGAGGCTGAGCAGGAGCGGCGGCACGGACAGCAACGTGAAGAAAGCGGCTTCTGCCGCCAGGCCCAGGATCCGGTACTCGACGCACGAGTTGACGGTGTCCTTGAGCAGCAGCCAGGTGGTCCTGCGCATGGAGACGTCCCGGTAGAGGGCACGGGCCCGGTGGAAGCGCCCGCCGGGGACTTCGGGTCGCTCGGACGACTGACTTGCTGGCTGCACGCCCTAAAGGTATCCGCCGTCGGAGGTGCTCCTCATCCCAGGTCGCCCGGCGTCGGCGCACGTGGCGCCGGTGGAGGGGATAGGTTGCGCGCTATGGCAGGTACCACCCACACCGTCACCAATCAGCCTCCTCCCCTTGCCGCGTACGACCTGTACGGCACCGACCGGGTCCTGGTGGACGCCGTGGACCGGCATCTGCCGCCCGGCGCGCGGGCCGAGGCGCACGCGGAACTCTCCGAACTCGGCAGGTCCGCCGGTTCCGTACAGGTGCGCGAGTGGGCCGTACAGGCGGACGGGAATCCGCCCCGGCTGCGGACGCACGACCGGTACGGGAACCGGGTCGACGAGGTCGACTTCCACCCGGCGTGGCACCGGCTGCTCGGCAAGGGCGTCGGCTCGGGCCTGACGGGGGCCTGGACGCGGCCGGGCGGCCAGGTGCGGCGGGCGGCGGGGTTCCTGGTGTGGACGCAGGCCGACGCGGGGACGTGCTGCCCGCTGTCGATGACGCACGCGGCGGTCCCGGCGCTGCGGGCGGAGCCCTCGCTCGCCGCCGTGTGGGAGCCGTTGCTGACGTCGGCGCTGTACGAGCGGGAGCTGCGGCCCGTCGCCTCGAAGGGGGGTGCGCTGCTGGGGATGGGGATGACGGAGAAGCAGGGCGGGAGCGATGTCCGGGCTCTCACCACCGTCGCGCAACCGCTTTCAGAAACAGGCACGTACACCGTCACCGGGCACAAGTGGTTCTGCTCGGCGCCGATGTCGGACGGGTTCCTGGTGCTCGCGCGGGCGGCGGAGGGGCTGACGTGCTTCCTGGTGCCGCGTGTCCTGGACGACGGTTCCCGTAACCCGTTTCTGCTGCAACGCCTCAAGGACAAGCTCGGCAACCGGTCCAACGCGTCGGCGGAGGTGGAGTTCGACGGGACGTGGGCGCGGCGGGTCGGTGCGGAGGGGAACGGGGTCCGCACGATCATGGACATGGTCACGGCGACGCGCCTGGACTGTGTGCTGGGGTCGGCGGGGCTGATGCGGCAGGCCGTCGTGCAGGCGGTCCACCACTGCGCGCACCGGGAGGCGTTCGGCGGGAAGCTGTTCGACAAGCCGCTCATGCGGGGCGTCCTCGCGGATCTCGCGCTGGAGTCGGAGGCGGCGACGGTCCTCGGCATGCGGCTGGCGGCGGCCTGCGACGACGGGGGCGAGCGGGAGCGGGCGCTGCTGCGGATCGCGGTGCCGGCCGCCAAGTACTGGGTGACGAAGCGGTGTTCGCCGGTCGTCGTGGAGGCCGCCGAGTGTCTGGGCGGCAACGGATACGTCGAGGAGTCGGGGCTGCCCCGGCTGGTGCGGGAGTCGCCGCTGAACTCGGTGTGGGAGGGGGCGGGGAACGTCCAGGCGCTGGACGTGCTGCGGGCGCTGCGGCGGGAACCGGCCGCGCTGGACGCATACTTGCGCGAGGTGGGGCAGGCGCGGGGTGCCGATCACCGGCTCGACGCGGCGATCAAGGATCTGCTGACCGAACTCGCCGACCTGTCCGGTGTGGAGGCGCGGGCCCGGCGGCTCGCGGAACGGTTCGCGCTGGTCCTCCAGGGGTCGCTGCTGGTGCGTTTCGCGCCGCCCGAGGTCGCGGACGCGTTCTGCGCGTCGCGGCTGGGCGGGGACGCGGGGGCGACGTTCGGGGGGCTGCCGCACACGCTGGACCTGAGGGCGGTGGTGGAGCGGGCCCGGGCGGCGTAGGAACGGCGTAGGAACGGCGTAGAAACGCGGCGTGGAAAATCCGGCACGACGCACCCACGGGGTGGTGCCGCGCCGACACGGCACCACCCGCGCGTCCCCGATCCTGCGAGACCGGGGCCGCCGCTCTCGTCGGCGTGGCTCAATTTTCAAACAACGCAGGTGCCTTCACCAGGGTTGCAGGGGGTTGCAACGGCCCGGCGGGGATGACCCGAGTGGGCCCCGGCGTCTTTCCGGGGCGGCAGGATGGACCCCCGGCTGTCGTGAGCCTTGACATCCGTCGCCCGGCTCTCTTCCCTCTTCACCTCACGTCGTCTCCGGAGGCACCCGTGGCGAACCCGCCGATGAAGGCCGCGCAGAACGCGGCCGTGGACGCCGTCCGTCCGTCCCGGACGCTCCCGGGACGCCGGGTGCGCCCGGCCGCGCGCACGGTGATCGAGCAGTCCTGGGCGAGGGTCCTGCGGCGCGGTGTGAACCCCGAGCACGAGTTCGGCCCCGGCCTGCTGGCGCCGGACGAGGTGCACCGGCGGCGCGCGGCGTCACCGCTGCGGGAGGTGGTCCCGGTGCTGCGGGCGGGGCTGCTGCCCGGCGCGGACGACGCCCGGCACATCATGATCGTCGCCGACCAGGAGGGCCGGGTGCTGTGGCGGGAGGGCTGCTCCCCGGTGCTGCGCAAGGCGGACGAGGTGGGCCTGTGTCTCGGCGCGGACCTCAGCGAGGAGGTCGCGGGCACGAACGGCATCGGCACCCCGGCCGTCCTGCGCCGCCCGGTACAGGTGTTCGCCGGTGAGCACTTCGTCCGCTCGCTGACGCACCTCACCTGCGCGGGCGCCCCCATCACGGACCCGAGGGACGGCCGGCTCCTCGGGGTGGTCGACGTGAGCGGCCCGCAGGAGTCCCTGCACCCGGCGTCGCTGGCCTGGGTGGAGTCGGTGGCGAAGCTCGCGGAGGCGCGGCTGCGGGAGACGCACCTCGGTTCGCTCCAGCGGCTGCGGGCGGTG
>NZ_JBTYMC010000002.1:0-72420 GCF_054880855.1 Streptomyces sp. S6
TGGACCCGGGCGCCGATCCGAAGCCGTTGCGGATCAAGGGAGTTGAGGGGAGCGCCGGGGTGGGTGACGACGTTGCCGACGAGGCGGATGCGCGGGGCGTCGGCGAGTGCGATCAGGGCGACGTTGTAGGGGGCCTGGGCGGCGTAGTCGGGGAGGAGGGGCGGGTGGGGGACGACGTACGACCAGATGCGGCCCCGCCCTGATGTAGGCCGCCAAGTGGACTCGAACGACTGGCAGTTCGGGCAGCAGGGGCGGGGCGGGAAGCGGGGTTCGGCGCAGGACGCGCAGGTCTGGACGCGGAGTTCGCCCTGCGCCGCGTACTCCCAGAAAGGGGCGCCGTCGGCGTCGTGGAGCGGGGTCAGCATGGATGGGGCTCCTCAAGTCCTGTGCGGGAGAATGCCTTCGGGAGGATCACGTCCTCAGCAGCAGCGCGGAGGTGGGGACCCCCTCGCCCGCGGTGACCAGGCAGGTCGCGGCGCCGGGGACCTGCGCGGTGCTGGTGCCCCTGAGCTGCTTCACCCCCTCGTTGATGAGGTTGAAGCCGTGCACGTACGCCTCCGAGAGGCCACCGCCGCCCGTGTTCACCGGGAGCCGTCCGCCGAGTTCCAGCGCACCGCCCTCGGTGAACGCCCCGCCCTCGCCGCGCCCGCAGAATCCGTAGCCCTCCAGGGAGAGCGGGACCAGTGGGGTGAACGCGTCGTAGATCTGGGCGACATGGACGTCCGCCGGGGTGAAGTCGGCCTGTTTCCACAGGTGTCGGGCTGTCGCCCAGGAGGGTCCGGTGAGCGGGTTGTCGTTCCAGTAGTTGACCATCCCGTGGTGCTGGGCGGGCAGGCCCTGGGCGGCGGAGTGGATGTAGACCGGGGGGCGGCGGCAGTCGCGGGCCCGTTCCGCCGAGACCACCACGCAGGCCAACGCGCCGTCCGTCTCCAGGCAGTTGTCGAACAGGCAGAGGGGTTCGCTGATCCAGCGCGAGGTCATGTACATCTCGCGGGTCAGCGGGCGGTCGTACATGATCGCGGCCGGGTTCTGGTTCGCGCGGTTGCGGCAGGCCAGGGCCACGTTGAAGAGGTGGTCGCGGGTCGTGCCGTACTCGTGCATGTGGCGGCGGGCCAGCATTGCGATCTCGTCGGCGGGGCGGAGCAGGCCGAAGGGGCGGGTCCACTGGGCAGGGGTGGGGAGTTGGGCCGTCGTGTTCGTCCAGGGGCGGGGGCCGCTGCCGCGTTTGCGGGAGCGCCAGGCGACGCCGACGCTCGCCTGTCCGGCGGCTATCGCGGTGGCGAGGTGGGCGACGGTGGCGCACGAACCGCCGCCGCCGTAGGGGGACTTGGCGAAGAAGGTGAGGTCGCCGAAGCCGACCGCCTTCGCGAGTTCGACCTCGTCCGTCTCCTCCATCGTGAACGAGGCGACCGCGTCCACCTCGCCGGGGGTGATCCCCGCGTCGTCGAGGGCGGCGAGGACGGCTCGGCACGCGAGTGTCCTCTCGTTCTCGGGGAGTTGCTTGGCGAACGGCGTCTGTCCGATGCCGACGATGGCTGTCGCGTCCTTGAGTCCGGCCATGTCCCCCTCCCGATCAGATCTGCTGACAGTCCGTCAGATTACCGCTAATCTGACGGACCGTCAGCTACTGTCTTCCGTCTCATCCGAGGCCGTTCATCCGGAGGCCGTTCATGGAGTGGCAGAGCATTCCCGCGCTGGTGCGCTGGGCCGCCGAGCGGTTCGGGGAGACCGAGGCCGTGGTGGACGGGCGGGTGCGGGTGTCCTACCGGGAGTTGGGCGAGCGGGTCGAGCGGGCGGCGGCGGCCTGTGGGGCGGCGGGGGTGCGGGTGGGGGACCGGGTCGGGATCTGGGCGCCGAACTCGCTGGAGTGGGTGGTCGCCGCGCTGGGGGCGGTGTCGGCCGGGGGTGTGCTGGTACCGCTCAACACCCGGTTCAAAGGGGGTGAGGCGGCGGACGTGCTGCGGCGGAGTGGGGCGCGGCTGCTGTTCGTGACGGGGACGTTCCTGGGGACGTCGTACGTCGCCTCGCTGCGGCGGGCCGCGGGGGACGGGGTGGGGGAGGGGCCGTTGCCGGGGCTGCCGGAGCTGGCGGAGGTGGTGGTGCTGGCGGAGGACGCGCCGCTGGGGTTCCGGACGTGGAAGGAGTTCCTGGTGGGCGGGGAGGGGGCGGGGGAGGACGTAGGTATTACGGGTATTACGGGTACTGCGGGTGGCCGGCCGGGCGGCACGGGTACTACGGGTACTGCGGGTGGCCGGCCGGGCGGCGCGGGTACTACGGGTATTACGGGGTCCTCCCCCTCCGACATCATCTTCACCTCAGGTACTACGGGTAGCCCCAAGGGTGCCGTCATCACCCACGAGCAGACCCTGCGCGGCTACGACGCCTGGAGTGAGCTGGCGGGGCTGCGGGAGGGGGACCGGTACCTGATCGTGAACCCCTTCTTCCACACGTTCGGCTACAAGGCCGGGGTGATCGCCTGTCTGACGCGGGGCGCGACGATGATCCCGCAGCCGGTGTTCGACGTGACGACCGCGCTGGCGAACATCGCGGCGGAGCGCGTCACGGTGCTGCCCGGCCCGCCCACCCTCCACCAGTCGCTCCTGGACCACCCGGCGCGGGAGTCGTACGACCTGTCGTCGCTGCGGCTGGTGGTGACGGGCGCGGCCGTCGTGCCGCTGCGGCTCGTCGAGCGGCTGCGGGACGAGCTGGGGGTGGCGACGGTGCTGACCGCCTACGGGCTCTCCGAGGCGAGCGGCATCGTCACGATGTGCCGGCGCGGCGACGAGCCGGAGGTGATCGCGACGACGTCGGGCCGGGCGATCCCCGGGACGGAGGTCAGGGTGGTGGACGCGGCGGGTGCGGAGCTGCCGTCCGGCAGGCCGGGGCAGGTGCTGGTACGGGGGTTCAACGTCATGCGCGGGTACTACGGGGAGGACGCGGCGACCCGGGAGGTGATCACGCCGGACGGCTGGCTGTGTACCGGAGACGTAGGAGTCCTGGACGAGGCCGGGAACCTGCGGATCACCGACCGGATCAAGGACATGTTCATCGTCGGCGGTTTCAACGCGTATCCGGCCGAAATAGAGCAACTCCTCGGGCTGCATCCGGCCGTCGCGGACGTCGCCGTCGTCGGCATACCGGACGCCCGCCTTGGAGAGGTCGGCAAGGCGTATGTGGTCCGGCGGGCCGGTGCTGTGGCCACCGGGGACGATCTCATCGCCTGGGCACGACGGGAGATGGCGAACTACAAGGTGCCCCGAGTGGTGGAGTTCGTGGGCGAGTTGCCCCGGAATGCAAGCGGCAAAGTGGTCAAGGGGCGGCTGCGCGGCTGACGTCGAGGATTGCCGAAAACAGCCGTAGCCGCTTGTGCCGGGACCTCCTTCGCTGTGGGGAGTGTGTGAGGGGCCCGTGCACTCCCGTGAGCCGCCGTGTGATCGGTGTTTCCCGTTGCTGACGGGTCCTGTGCCAGCAGGGCAAACTGAGCTGGTCAACAGGAGCGCCCAGGGAGACCTCGATGGACGACCGAGTACCGCGCGTGCCGGGACAGGGACGCCATGACCCCTCGCCGGACGAGGAGGACGTGGCCGGTCTGAGATTCGGCGTGCTCGGACCGGTACGGGCCTGGCGGAACGGCGATCCGCTGCCCACCGGGTCTCCCCAACAGCGCGCCGTGCTCGCGACGTTGCTCCTGCGCGAGGGGCGCACGGTGACCGCCGCCGAGCTGATCGACGCGGTGTGGGGCGAGGACCCGCCCCCGCAGGCGCTCGCCGCGCTGCGGACGTACGTCTCCCGGCTGCGTAAGGTCCTCACCTCGCGCATGCTGGTCAGCGACGCCGGAGGATACGCGCTGCGGGACCCGTCCGGCCCGATCGGCTTCGACCTGACGATGGCTCAAACCCTTTCCGAAGAAGCCGAGAAGGCGTGGGCCGCCGGTGACGTACGCGCCGCGCGGGACAAGCTGAACCACGCGCTCGGCCTCTGGGAGGGCGAGACGCTCGCGGGCGTGCCCGGACCGTACGCGGAGTCGCAGCGGGTCCGGCTGGAGGAACTGCGCCTCAAACTCATCGAGAACCGCCTCGACCTGGACCTCGAACTCGGCCGACATGCCGAAGCCGTCGCGGAGTTGACCTCCCTCACCGCCGAACACCCGCTCAGAGAACGGCTGCGCGAGCTGCTCATGCTGTCGCTGTACCGAAGTGGCCGCCAGGCAGAGGCACTTGCCGTGTACGCCGACACCCGCCGCCTGCTGGCCGAGGAACTCGGCGTCGACCCCCGTCCCGGTCTGCGCGAGCTTCAGGAACGCATCCTGCGCGCCGACCCCGCGCTCGCCGAACCGGAGACGCCGACCGCCGAAACCCCCGTCGTCCGTATTCTGCCCGCTCAACTCCCCGCTTCGGTACCGGATTTCACGGGACGGGACGCACTCACCCGGGAACTGGGGGAAGTGCTCCGCTGGGAGTCCGGGGACGAGCACCGGGTGATGGCCGTCTCCGCCGTCGCCGGGATCGGCGGTGTGGGAAAGACGACGCTCGCCGTGCACGTCGCCCACCAGGTCCGATCCGCCTTCCCCGACGGCCAGTTGTACGTCGACCTCCAGGGCACGAGCCCCCGCCCCGCCGAACCCCAGGCCGTCCTCGGGGCGTTCCTGCGCGCCCTCGGCACCGCCGACCCGGCGATCCCCGACTCCCTCCAGGAACGCTCGGCGCTGCTGCGCTCCCTGCTCGACGGCCGCCGCGTCCTGGTCCTGCTCGACAACGCCCGCGACGCCGCCCAGATACGGCCGTTGCTGCCGGGGACGGCGGGCTGCGCGGCCCTCGTCACCTCCCGGAGCCGCATGGTGGGCGTCGCGGGCGCGCACCTCGTCGACCTCGACGTCATGGCGCCGGACGAGGCGCTCGCCCTCTTCATGCGCATCGTCGGAGCCGAACGCGTCGTCTCCGAACGGGAGTCGGCGCTCGACGTCGTCGCCGCGTGCGGATTCCTGCCGCTCGCGATCCGCATCGCCGCCTCCCGGCTGGCCGCCCGCCGGACCTGGACGGTCTCTGTCCTCGCGGACAAACTCGCCGACGAGAGACGCAGGTTGGACGAACTCCAGGCCGGAGATCTCGCCGTGAAGGCGACGTTCGAGCTGGGCTACGGGCAGTTGGAGCCCGCGCAGGCCCGCGCTTTTCGGCTGCTCGGACTAGCCGACGGGCCTGACATCTCGCTCGCCGCCGCTGCCGCCGTGCTGAATCTGCCGCTGGACGACACAGAGGACCTGCTGGAGTCCCTCGTCGACACCTCGCTCCTCGAATCGGCGGCGCCCGGCCGCTACCGCTTCCACGACCTGGTCCGCCTCTATGCTCGCGCGTGCGCCGAGCGCGACGAACTCCTCGCCTGTGAAAGGGAGTCGGCGCTCACCCGGCTGCTGGACTTCTACCTCGCGACGACCGCCGGGGTGTACGCGGTCGAGCGGCCCGGTGACCGGCTCGTGGAGCAACTGGAGGAAACTGCCTACCCCGGGCTGCACTTCGAGGACCGGCACGACGCGCAGGACTGGCTGTACGCCGAGGCGGGCGCGCTGCTGTCCTGTGTACGGCAGTCCATCGGGGACGGCCGACTGCGCCGGGCCGTCGACCTGTTGTGGGTCGCGAAGGACCTCGCGGAGTCCGGGGCGAACGCCCGCGAGTACGAGGTCGCCGCCAACGAGGCGCTCCAGCAGGCCCGTTCGGCGGGCGACCGGCACGCACTCGGGCGGGCGCTGATCACGCTGACGGACGTCCACCTCGTCGCGGGGCGCTTCGACCGGGCCGACGCCGCCGCCGTCGAGGTGCTGCGGATCACCGAGGACGCCGACGACCCCGTGGCACGCTGCTGGGCGCCCAACGCCCGGGGGATCATCGCCCTTTACCAGGGCCGGCACGAAGAGGGCGAGCGGCATCTCACGCTCGCGTTCGACAACTTCCGCGCCAACCGGAACAGGGCGGGCGAGGCGAGTGTCCTGTGCAACCTCTCCCGGATCCACCTCGCGACCGGCCGCGTCGACAGCGCGGTGACGCTGGCCCACCAGGGCATCGGCATCTACGACCAGACCGGCAACGCGCTGCGCGGCGCCAACGGACGGTACGCGCTGGGGCTCGCGCTCACCGAGAGCGGACTGCTCACGACCGCCGGGGACATCCTGCGTGACGCCCTCGACGTCTTCCGCGACAGCCGCCAGCGGCTCTGGGAGGGCATGACCCTCTTCCGGCTCGCCGAGGTCGACCTCGCCGCAGGCCGCCCCGCCCAGGCCGCCGCGGGCGCCGACCTCGCGCTCACCGCCCTGCGGGGGATCGGCGGGGCGTGGCGCCGGGGGCTCGTCCTCACGGTCCTCGGTCGGGCCCTCAGCGGGCTGGGGCAGGCCGGCCGCGCGCACGTGTGCTGGACCGAGGCGCTGTCGATCTACGAGGAGCTGAGGGCGCCGGAGGCGGAGGAGGTACGGGGGCTGCTGGAGTTGTCGGTGGCGGCGTAGGGGGCTGGGGTACCTGAGAGCTAGGGGGCTGGGCTCTGCCTCTTCGGGGCAGGCCACGCCGGCCCCTCACGCCAACCTGACCGACCGACCCCTCACGCCAACCCTGACCGGCCCCTCACTCCACCCCGACCAACCCCTCACGCCAACCCCGCCGCGATCGCCCGCCGTACCGCGTCCGCCCGATCCCGGATGTCCGCCTTGGCGAACAGATTGTTGATGTGCGTCTTCACGGTCGCCTCGCTCACGAACAGCTTCTCCGCGATCGCCCGGTTGGGCAGACCCCGGCCGATCAGGCTGAGCACCTCGCGCTCGCGGGGCGTGAGGTCCGCGGGCAGCGCCTGCGCGGACGCCGTCGGCTGCGCGCGGACGGTCGCCAGCAGCCGGTCTTGGACCTCCCGGTCCAGCACGGACTGGCCCGCGGCGGCGGCGCGGATCGCGCGGACGATGTCCTGGCGTCCGGCGTTCTTCGTCAGGTAGCCGCGGGCGCCCGCGCTGAGGGCGGCCAGGATCGAGTCGTCGTCCGCGAACGTGGTGAGGACGACGACGGCCACGCCGGGGTGTTCGTCGCTCAGCCTGCGGGTGGTCTCGATGCCGTCCAGCACGGGCATGCGCAGGTCCATCAGCACGACGTCCACCGGCCCGGCGGCGACCGCGTCCAGGACGCCGTTGCCGTCCTCGGCCGCCGCGACGACGTCGATGTCCTCGGTCAACTCCAGTACCGCCGCGAGCGGTTCGCGGACGGCGGCCTGGTCGTCGGCGACGACCACGCGCAACGGGCGGGAGTTCTCGGTGGGTTGACTCATCGCGGGATCACTGCCTCCACTTGCCAGCCGCCTTGGTCGGGTCCCTCGGCCACCGGGCCAGCGGTGAGGGTGCCGCCCAGCAGAGCGACGCGTTCACGCATGCCGATCAGCCCCATTCCGCTGCCGACGCCCGGGTTCACCGTACGGGTCGCGGGCCGGTTGCGGATCGTCAGCGTCGTCGCGGAGGCCGCCGTCGAGGAAGCCGCTGTCGCGAAAGCCGCCGTCGAGGAATCGGTCGTACGGGTATCCCCGAAGGCCAGCTCCACCCGCACCTCTCCACCCGGCGCGTGCCGCGCGGCGTTCGTCAGGGACTCCTGGGCGATCCGCAGCAGGTTCTGGGTGACCCCGGCGGGTAGCTCCACGGGGGTACCTCTCAGGGTCAACGCGTCGCGGTGGCCGGACGACTCCAGCATCGCCGTCAGGGTCTCCACCAGGGGGAGCGAGTCCTCACGCAGCGCGTGGACCGTCCACTGTGCCTGCTTCAGGCTCTCCTTGACGAGGCTGTGGGCCTTGTCGTTGGCGGCCCTGACCTTCTCCAGGTCGCCGGTGTCGAGCAGCGCGTCGGCCAGTTCCAGCTGCATGTTGATACCGGCCAGCGAGTGCGCCAGGACGTCGTGGACGTCCCGGGCGATCCGGCCGCGTTCGGCGAGGACGGCGGCCTGTGCCTCGGCCCGCGCGGCGCGCTCCGCGCTCTCCGCCGCCGACAACGCGGCCTGCACGGCCCGGTGTTGGGCGCGGTTGAGGATCCCGATCAGGACCGGCGCGCAGGTGGTGAGACCGACGGCCCAGGGCAGCGTCTGGTGGCCGGGGCCGAACTCGAAGTACAGGACGCCGCCGCAGAGCAGCCCGCAGGCCGGTGCCAGGACGAGGGCCTGCCGGGTCGGTAGCCGGTACCCGATGTGGCCGCACAGGAAGAAAGCGAAGAGGTAACCGCTTCCACTGCGGCTCGCCCCGATCAGCGCGGCTGCCGCGAGGACGCCCAGCGACAGCCAGACGACGGCGGCCCGTGGCGGGACCTTGTGCTGGGGGAGGCCGCGGGCCAGCAGCGCAGCGCAGTTCAGTACGTACAGGACCGCGACCGCCAGGCCCTGCCCGCTGATGCCCATCGGCCGGATCGTGAGGGCCCCGCTGACGATCACCGCCGCGGTCAGGGCCCACTGCACCCGGGGGTCCCGGCCCGGGACCGGCCGGGGCGGGACCTGTTGGGTGGAGGTGGCGGGCACGGCCAGACCATAACTCACGGCCGGGCCGAGACACGGTGCGAGGCGGGGGTGGACTTCGTGGCGGGGGAGGGCTGCTCGGCGGGGGTGGGTAGTCCGGCAGAGTTACGCCGTCCGGCGGGGGTGCGCCGTCCGGCCGTCAGCATCCGGCTGCGGACGAAGATCGTGGCCAGCCGGGTGACGACCTCGGTGAGCGCCATCAGGACGAACGCGGCGACCCACGCCTGGCTGCTGGTGATGTGGTGGACGAGGCTGAACCGCGCGACGTCGTCGGCGCCGCCGTGCTCCGTCCACAGCTGGAAGCCCATCCGGGCGCCCATGCCGAGCACCCACAGGGCCGCGGAGACCGCGCCCGCCTTGATCAGGACGTGCTCGCCGGCGATCCGGACGCGGGTGTAGACGCCGCCCGCGACGCCGAGCACGGCGCCCGCGCCCATGAGCGCGCCGACGAGTACCAGGTCGTTGCCGGCGGTGGGCACGGAGTCCAGGTACGTGTGGGCCACGAAGGCCACGATCCCCAGCGGGATCAGGAACGTCTTGAGGTCGAGCCGTCCTTCGCGCAGTTGCCGGAAGACGACGAGGATGAGGGCGATGTCGGTGATCCACTCGGTCGTTGTCATGCCCTCAAGCGTGCTGTCGACGGGCCCGCGACGCCTGCACCCAGGGGTGGAGTCCGGGGTGGAGAAACAGCCGGCCGGGCGCGTTGCTGCGCCGGCGCCGGGGATTGCCTCTGGCATGTGGCGGCCGGCGTTCATGGAACGTTTATCGGCCTCTGACATGCTCTTACCAACGAACGGCCGGACCAGGGGGGAACGGCCGGAGTCGTTCAGAGCCCGTCCGGCGACAACTCGGGGGAGTAGCCGGACGGGCGTCCCGCTCCACGGGGGAGCCTGGGGGGACGGCGGGGACGGCCGCGGTGGCACGGAGGGGGAGTCGCCGCGGCCGAGGAACCCCCTCCTGCACGGTAGCTGACGATCCGTCAGATCGGCGCTACCGTGGCCGACATGGAGACCACGACAGAGTTCCCGCTGATCATCTCCGTCGACGACCACACCGTCGAACCCGCGCGCGTCTGGCAGGACCGCCTCCCGAAGAAGCACCTCGACACCGGCCCGCGAGTCGTCCGGGCGCCCCTGAAGGAAATGACTTTCCTGGGTGGGCGGTTCAAGCCCGTGATGGGTGAGCGGGGCGACGACGGGCCGGTCGGCGACTGGTGGCTCTTCGAGGACCTGCAACGCCCGCTGACCCGCCTCGACACGGCCGTCGGCTTCAGCCGTGACGAGATCCGCCTGGAGGTCATCACCTACGACCAGATGCGGCCCGGCTCCTACGACGTCCCCGCGCGGCTCGCCGACATGGACGTCAACCACGTGCAGTCCGCGGTGTGTTTCCCCACCTTCCCGCGCTTTTGCGGACAGACCTTCACCGAGGCGAGCGACCACGAGCTCGGGCTGCTGTGCGTGCGCGCGTACAACGACTGGATGGTGGAGGAGTGGTGCGGTCCGCAGGCCCGCGGCCGTCTCGTACCGCTCACCCTGATCCCGTTGTGGGACGCCGAGTTGGCCGCCGCCGAGGTCCGCCGCAACGCCGCACGCGGGGTCCGTGCGGTCGCCTTCTCCGAGATTCCGCCCCACCTCGGCCTGCCGTCCGTCCACTCCGACGCCTGGGACCCCTTCCTCGCCGCCTGCGACGAGACGGGCACCGTCATCGCCATGCACATCGGCTCCAGCAGCCGCATGCCGTCCACCTCCGAAGACGCGCCCCCTGCGGTCGGTTCGACCATCACCTTCGCCAACTGCTGCTTCTCCATGGTGGATTGGCTGATGAGCGGCAAGTTCGAGCGCTTCCCCAACCTCAAAGTCATGTACGCCGAGGGGCAGATCGGCTGGATCCCCTACATCCTGGAGCGCGCCGACATCGTCTGGGAGGAGAACCGGGGCTGGGGCGGCGTCGCCGACAAGGTCCACCGCCCGCCGTCCGAACTCTTCGCCGACCACGTCTACGGCTGCTTCTTCGACGACGCGTTCGGCCTGCGCAACCTCGACTCCATCGGCGTCGGCAACGTCCTCTACGAGACCGACTACCCCCACTCCGACTCGACTTGGCCCAAGTCGAGGGAGGTCGGCGAGGCACAGATGGGCCACCTCGACACGGACGTGGTCGACCGCATCGTCCGCCGCAACGCGATCGACCTGCTCGGGCTGACCCCCGACGGCCTCTGGCCGGGCCCGAAATGACCCGGCGCCTCGCCTACGGCATCCAGCTCCCCGTCCAGTCCCAGAGCCGCATCTACGTCGAACCGTGGGAACTCGACGCAGGGCCGGGAGAGTTGGTGGCGGTCGCACAGGCCGCCGACGACGCGGGGTTCGCGTACGTCGCCTGCTGTGACCACGTCGCGATCCCCCGTCGCCTCGCGGACGCGATGGGGACGGTCTGGTACGACCCCGTCGCCACCCTGGCCCACCTCGCCGCCGTCACGACCCGCGTCCGGCTGCTCAGCCACGTCGCGGTCGCCGGGCTGCGGCACCCCCTGCTCACCGCCAAGCAGTACGCCACCCTCGACCACCTCTCCGGCGGCCGACTGATCCTCGGGGTCGGCGCGGGGCACGTCACGGAGGAGTTCGAGGCGCTCGGCGTCGACTTCGAACGCCGGGGAGCCGTGCTGGACGAGACCCTGGACGCGCTGCGCGGCGCGCTGGGGCCGGACGAATTCGTCGGCCACCACGGCAAGTTGTACGACTACGACGACCTGGGCCAGCGTCCTCGCCCGGCTCAGCCGCACGTTCCCGTCTGGGTCGGCGGTTCCTCACCCGCTGCCGTCCGCCGCGCCGCGCTCAAGGGGGACGGCTGGCTGCCGCAGGGCGATCCGCGTGAGCGGCTGCCCGGGCAGATCGCGGCGATCCGGCAACTGCGTCCGGATCTCGGGGAGTTCACCGTCGGGGCCATCGCCGAACCGCTGTACGTCGGGACGCCCGGCTGGGACGTCGGCCGGCGGGCGCTCACCGGGAGCCCCGGGGAACTGGCCGCATCGCTCAGTGAGTACGGGGAGTTGGGGGTGGGGCAGGTCCAAGTCAGGTTCAGGAGCCGGTCGGTCGGGGAACTGGTCGATCAGATCGGCGCGTTCGGCGCCGAGGTGGCCCCTTTGCTGGGTCCTGTGAGCCAACTCTCTTGAATCTTTGAACATGTCCGCGCCGGTCAGCGTATGTACGAACGTACGGACGTCGCTGTTCTGGCGGAAGGACCCCACGGTGCGCTCCTCGGAAAGGCTCTCCGTAGCTCTGGCCTGCGCGGAAGGCGCCAGTTGGCCGCACGCCGACTGGCCCGCGCCCGACGACTCGTACGTGGGCCGGGTGTGGCGGATCGCGCCGCCCTACGGGGAGTTGGCCGACGCGCCGCTTGACGTCGTCCTGCTGAGCTGCGCCGAACCCGCCCGCGACCTACCGGAGTTGACGGGCGCCCTGGCCGGGCGGGGGGTGCCGGTGATCGTGGTGAGTGGGCGGCGGGACGTCGAGACGGTCGTCGAGGTGTTCCGCGGCGGGGCGGGCTATCTGGTCGACGGCGACTACTGCGCCTGCATGCTCTCCTCGGCCGTGATGGCGGCCACCGTCGGCCACACCTACCTGTCCCCGGCGGCCTGCGCGGCACTGCGGGAAGGGGCCCGCGAGGCGCCCGCCGGAGGGGATGCGGTGGAGCGCCTGCGGGCCCTCCTCTCGCCGCGCGAACGGCAGATCATGGAGCTGCTGTCGACCGGGCTCGGCGCCCAGGAGATCTCGCTGCGCCTGCGGCTGTCCGAGAAGACCGTGCGCAACAACCTCAGCAACATCTACGCGAAGCTCGACGCGCGGGGAGGCACGGACGCGGTCCTGCGCTGGCTGGGTGCCACGCCGGTGCTCCGGGCCTGAAGAAGACCGTTCCCGGCAATGCCCGTGCAGGCATCTGACGATGTGTCAGATGCGGCGCTACGATGCTGGCCTCCACCGATGCCGAGGGGGTCCCATGGACAGCACAGGCAAGTTGGACGGCCGGGTCGTCATCGTCACCGGCGCGGCCCGAGGGCAGGGTGAGCAGGAGGCGCGGCTCTTCGCCGCCGAGGGGGCACGGGTCGTCGTCGCCGACGTCCTGGACGAACAGGGTCAGGCGCTCGCCGCCGAACTCGACGCCCTGTACGTCCACTTGGACGTCCGTGACGAGAACTCCTGGCGCCTCGCGGTCGATTCGGCCAAGGAGGCGTACGGCCGCCTCGACGGACTCGTGAACAACGCCGGCATCCTGCGCTTCAACGCCCTCACGGACACACCGCTCGACGAGTTCATGCAGGTCGTGCGGGTCAACCAGGTCGGCTGCTTCCTCGGCATCAAGACGGCGGCGCCGGACCTCACGGACGGCGGGACGATCGTCAACACCGCCTCGTACACGGCGATCACGGGCATGGCGGCGGTCGGCGCGTACGCCGCGAGCAAGCACGCGATCCTCGGCCTGACCCGCGTCGCCGCCCTGGAACTGGCTCCCCGGGGCATACGCGTCAACGCGATCTGCCCCGGCGCGATCGACACGGCCATGTCCAACCCCTCTCTTCTGGACCCGACTTCGGACCCCGAAGAGACCTCGAAGGCCCTGGACACCCTGTACCGCAAGCTCGTTCCCCTCGGCCGCATCGGCCGCCCCGACGAAGTCGCCCGCCTCGCCCTGTTCTTGACGTCGGCCGACTCCTCGTACATCACCGGCCAGCCCTTCGTGATCGACGGCGGCTGGCTGGCGGGGGTGTCGGTGATCTGAGGTTTTGCCGAACGGTCGACCGATCGGCCGCGCGGTCCGGATAGCGTCCTCGACGTTCACGGATCGCGATGAGCGGGCTCCCTCCTGGCCGGAGGGGTCCGCCGGGAGGTGTGCCATGGGACCGGTCGACGTGTCGGGGACGGCTGCCGCGCTGCCGCAGGCGTGGAGTTCGCTGCCGCTGGGGCGGGTGGGGACGGCGTGCGTGAAAGTGCTGCGCATGGACGGGCGGCCGGTCGCGGAGGAGGTCCACGCCGGCGCGGAGGCGCTGTTCGTGGTGGCCGGGAGTCTGGAGCTGGCGGTCGAAGGTGCCCCGGTGTCGGTCGGCGCGGGAGAGCTGTACCGGGTGCCCGCCGGGGTCCGGCACGCCGTGCGGCCGGGCAGTCACGGGACGCTGGTCATCGTCGAGGCGGACACATCTGACTGAGCGTCAGCTATTGACGGTGTATGCCCGTGGTGCCAGAGTCGGCCGCAGTCCATGAGCTGACGGTGTGTCAGATAACCGCTTGGGGTGGTGAACCTCCTTGGAATTCGGGCTCTTTGTTCAGGGATACGTCGGCAAGCGGGCCGAGACGGACCCGCTGGCCGAGCACAAGGCGCTGATGGAGGAGACCGAGTACGTCATCGAGGCGGACCGGTCGGGCTTCAAGTACGCCTGGGCGTCGGAACATCACTTCCTCGACGAGTACTCGCACCTGTCCGCCAACGAGGTCTTCCTCGCCTACCTGGCGCACGCCACCGAGCGCATCCACCTCGGCTCCGGCATCTTCAACCCGCTCGCGCCGGTCAACCACCCCGTGAAAGTCGCCGAGAAGGTCGCCATGCTCGACCATCTCACCGGCAACCGCTTCGAGTTCGGCAGCGGCCGGGGCGCCGGATCGCACGAGATCCTCGGATTCATGCCGGGCATCACCGACATGAACCACACCAAGGAGATCTGGGAAGAGACGATCGCCGAGTTCCCGAAGATGTGGCTCCAGGAGGAGTACGCCGGATTCCGGGGAAAACACTGGCAGTTGCCCCCGAGAAAGGTGCTGCCCAAGCCGTACGGCAAGTCCCACCCGGCGATGTGGTACGCGGCCGGCTCGCCGTCGTCGTACTCGATGGCCGCCCACAAGGGCCTCGGCGTCCTCGGGTTCAGCATCCAGAAGGTCTCCGACATGGAGTGGGTGCTGGAGCAGTACAAGACGGCGATCGTGAACGCCGAACCCGTCGGGGACTTCGTCAACGACAACGTGATGGTGACGACGACGGCGATCTGTGCGCCCACCCACGACGAGGCCATCCAGGTCGCCGTGAACGGTGGCCTGCACTACCTGCCGTCGCTCGTCTTCCGCTACCACGACACCTTCCCGCGCCCCGAGGGCTTCCCCGTCTGGCCCGAGACCCTGCCCGAGTACACCGCCGAGTTCGTCGAACTCCTCATCGAGGAGGAGCTGTTGATCTGCGGTGACCCGGACGAGGTGACGCGCCAGTGCAAACGGTGGGAGCAGGCCGGCGCCGACCAGCTCAGCTTCGGACTGCCGGTCGGCGTACCGAAGGAACAGACCCTCCAGACCATCAAGTTGATCGGCGAACACGTGATCCCGAAGATCGACACGGACCCCGTGCACCGGACCACACGGTTCCGTCAGGGGGCGTGAGAGCTCATGCTCGATCACGTCATCAAGGGGGCCACGGTCGTCGACGGTTCCGGGGCCCCCGCCCGCGTCGCCGACGTCGGCATCCGGGACGGCCGGATCGCCGTCATCGGTGAAGTCACCGAGGAGTCAAGGACGTTCGAGGACGCCACCGGCCTCGTCCTGTGCCCCGGGTTCGTCGACCCGCACACCCACTACGACGCCCAGCTCTTCTGGGACCCCTACGCCACCCCCTCCCTCAACCACGGCGTCACCACCGTCGCGGCGGGCAACTGCGGCTTCACCCTCGCCCCGTTGAACCCAGCCCGCCCCGAAGACGCCGACTACACACGGCGGATGATGTCCAAGGTCGAGGGCATGTCCCTGGTCGCACTGGAGGAGGGGGCGCCCTGGAACTGGCACTCCTTCGGCGAGTACCTCGACGCCCTGGAAGGCCGCATCGCCGTCAACGCCGGTTTCATGGTGGGCCATTGCGCGCTGCGACGGCACGTGATGGGCGCCGACGCGGTGGGCGGCCAGCCGTCCGAAGAACAACTCGCCGAGATGGTCCGGCTGTTGCACGAGGCGATGGACGCCGGAGCCTGGGGCTTCTCCACCACACAGTCCACCACCCACTCCGACGGCGACGGCCGACCCGTCGCGTCCCGGCACGCGTCGCCCGCCGAACTCATCGCCATGGCCAAGGCCGTCGGCGAACACGAGGGCACCCAGATCGAGGCGATCGTCGCCGGCTGCCTCGACCAGTTCGACGACGCCGAGATCGACCTCCTCGTCGACATGTCCGCCGCCGCAGGCCGCCCCCTCAACTGGAACGTCCTCACCATCGACGCCCAGGTCCCCGACCGCGTTCCCCGCCAACTGCACGCAAGTGAGCGCGCCCGCAAGGCCGGTGGCCGGATCGTCGCGCTCACCATGCCGATCCTCACGCCGATGAACATGTCGCTCGGCACGTTCTGCGCGCTCAACCTCATCCCCGGCTGGGGCCCGATCCTCGGCCTGCCCGTCCCGCAGCGCATCGAGAAACTCGCCGACCCCGACGTCCGCACCGAAATGCTGCGCCGCGCCGACTCCAAGGAGGCGGGCGTCTTCCGCCGGCTCGCCGACTTCGGCCGGTACGTCATCGGCGACACCTACAGCCCCGAGAACGAGGGCCTCACCGGGCGCGTCGTCCGCGACATCGCCGCCGAACGCGGCCAGGACCCCTTTGCGACCCTCGTCGAGATCTGCACCAACGATCAATTGCGGACGGTCCTTTGGCCGATGCCCCGCGACAACGACCCCGCCTCCTGGGCGCTGCGCGCCGAGACCTGGCGGCACGAGGACGTCCTCCTCGGCGGCTCCGACGCCGGCGCCCACCTCGACCGGATGTGCGGGGCGCCGTACACCACGCGCTTCCTCGGGGACTGCCTGCGGGGACGTCAACTCGTCGGTCTGGAACAGGCCGTGAAGATGCTCACCGCCGACCCCGCCCAACTCTTCGGACTGCGCCGGCGCGGACGGGTGGCGGAAGGGTTCCACGCGGACCTCGTCCTCTTCGACCCCGACCGCATCGACGCCGGGAAGGCCACCCTCGTCCACGATCTGCCGGGCGACAGCCCACGCCTCGACTCCAAGGCCATCGGCATAAAAGCCGTCTGGGTCAACGGAGTCGAATCACTGCGCGACGACGTCCCCACCGGCGCCGTCCCCGGCAAGGTGCTGCGCTCCGGCACCGACACCCGCACGGTGAGCACCAAGTGACCGACGGCCAGCGGCTGTTCGTCGGCGGCGAGTGGGTCGAGCCCGACGGTGGGCACTACGAGGTGATCGACCCCGCGACCGAGGACGTCGTCGGGCTCGCGCCCGAGGCGTCCGCCGGGCAGGCCCGGGACGCCTGCGCGGCGGCCCGTGCGGCGTTCGACGGCTGGTCACGCACCCGCCCCGAGGAACGGGCCGCCGTACTCGCCCGCGCCGCCGACCTGATCCTCGCCCGCCGCACCGAACTCACCGACCTCGCCCGCGCCGAGACCGGAGCGACCACCGCGACCGTCCGCGCCATGCAACTCGGCGTAGCCGCCACCCGGTTCAGGCGCTACGCCCGCGTCGAACCCGCCGAGTGGGCGATCCCCCCGCAGATCAACGAGGCCGGGCCGATGGGCAGGGCCGCGGTGATGGGGGCGCTGGCGGTACGGCAGCCCGTCGGCGTCGTCACCTGCGTCACCTCCTACAACAACCCCTGGGCCAACCCCGCCGGGAAGATCGCACCCGCACTGGCCATGGGAAACACGGTCGTTGTGAAACCGGCACCCCAAGACCCTCTGTCCGTCTACCGGATGGCCGAGGTCCTGGAGGCCGCCGGGGTACCGCCCGGCGTCGTGAACGTCGTCTCCGGGGAGGCCGTCGAGGTGGGGGAGGCGACCGTCGCCTCACCCGACGTCGACATGGTGAGCTTCACCGGGTCCACCGCCGTCGGCGTACGGATCGGCGAGGTCTGCGGGCGGGACATGAAACGCCAGCTCATGGAACTCGGCGGCAAGGGCGCCGCGTTGGTGTTCGACGACGCGGACCTCGGCTCGGCCGTCGCCGGGATCGGGACGACGTTCTCCTTCTACAGCGGACAGATCTGCACGGCGCCGACCCGGGTCCTGGTCCAACGAGGGCTGTACGGCAGGCTGGTCGAACAACTCGTCGCGTATGCCGGGCGGTTGACGCTGGGCGATCCCGGGCGGGCCGGGACCGTCATGGGGCCGCTGATCAGTGCCGTCCATCGCGAGCGGGTGCGTTCGCATGTCGAGTCCGCCGTCCGGGAGGGGGCAACTCCCCTGGTGGGCAAGGTCGTCGACCTTCCCGAGCGGGGCTTCTACCTCGGGCCGACCGTCCTCGCCGACTGCACCAACGCGATGCGGGCCGTCCGTGAGGAGATCTTCGGGCCCGTCGTCGCCGTCCTCCCCTTCGACGACGAGGAGGAGGCCATAGCCCTCGCCAACGACTCCGACTACGGGCTCATCGACTACGTCTGGTCCGGCGACATCGCCCGCGCCTTCCGCGTCGCCCGTCGGCTGCGGGCCGGGGGCGTGGGGATCAACACCGTCGGGCGGAACATGGAGGCGCCGTTCGGGGGGTTCAAGAAGAGCGGGGTGGGGCGGGACGTGGGGTCCTACGCGCTGCACGCGTACAGCGAGGTGCAGGCGATCGTGTGGCCGGGCTGAGAGCGGTTTCCGGTGGTTTCTGCGACCGGTTCCCGCCGGGCGGGGTGCCCCGTCATGCGGCACTATCGGTGCATGGGTGATGAAGCGGGCGCCATGGTCGCGGTCGACGGCGGCGAGGTCTGGGCCGACGCGCGGGGCGACGGGGACGGGCCGCCGCTGGTCCTGCTCCACCCCGGCGTCGGCGCCTCCGAGATCTGGGAACCGGTACTCGGCCCGCTGACCTCGCGGCACCGGGTGATCCGGTACGACGCCCGGGGGTACGGCCGGTCTCCGGCACCCACCTCGCCGTACCGCCAGGACGCCGATCTCGCCCTGGTGCTCGGCCACTTCGGCGTTTCACGGGCCGTGCTGATCGGCTACAGCATGGGCGGGGCCACCGCGACGGCCTACACGCTGGACCATCCCTCACAGGTCGCCGCGCTGGGGCTGCTCGTCCCCGGTGTGCCGGGGTACCCCGAGCCCGATCCGCCCGAAATGGCCGCGCAGGTCGAGCCGTTGGCGCGGGCCGGGGACCTCGAAGGACTGGCCGACCTCGGGATGTCGTGGTGGGGCGGGGCCGGGACGCCGCCGGACAGCGAGGCGCGGCGGATGCTGCGGGGGGTGCTGCCGGGGTGGTTCACGTCGTACCAGTACGAGGACCAACTGCCGCCCTGCTTCGACAGGTTGAGGGAGCTGGCGGTGCCGTGCTCGCTGCTCCTCGGGGAGAAGGACCAGTCGGTCGTCGTCAAGCGGAACGAGGTGATCGCCGCACGGATCCCGGGGTGCCGGCTGGTCCGGGAGGCCGAGTGCGACCACTTTCCCACGCTGCGGGTGCCGGGGGCGGTTGTGGAGCTGGTCGAGGGGTTGTACCGGGAACTGGGGTGAGGGGAGGGGAGTGGGGGCGCCCGAAGCGGGAGCTGGGGCTGAGGCTGGGGTCGGGGTCGGGGTCGGGGGGGGGCTGGTACTACGGGTATGACAGGGCTCACCCCGCGTCCAGATCCACCCGCACGGTCAGCAGATCGTTCCCCAGTACCCGTACCGCCGCGCTGTTCATCCTCGGCAGCCCCCGCAGCCGGGCCACCGCGTCGTCGTCCCGGAGGATGTGCGCCGTCCCGGTGTACCAGCGGCCCCTGAGCCGGACCCGGACCCTCGGGTCGGCCTTGATGTTCCGGATGTACTGGGAGCGGTCCCCGAACTCCGACACCAGCCAGAACGCGTCCCCGACCCGGCGCCCGCCCAGCGGCGTGCGGCGGGGGAGCCCGGAGGTCCGGCCCGTGGTCTCCAGGACGGTCTGGAGCGGCAACCTGCGGATGAGGGGGTTGAAACGGCGCTGGAAGGCGGTGGTGATCCGGTAGCGGCGGTCGGTGCGTGGGGACATCGAGGGTCCTGACGAGTGAGGGCGGACAAAGGACGGGAGATGCGGGACACAGCACCCGGCGGTGCGGGACACAGCACATGATTCCCGTACCCCTCAGGTACCCCGCCGATTGTCCCCTTCGGCCCGTCGACCGCCCCCTCAGCCCCGCCCGCGCCCCAGGAACACCGGATTGGTCAGCGCCGCGAACGCCCCCGGCAGCGGCGGCGCGGTCGCGGCGTGCCGGACCTCGGCCCGCACGTACGCCGCGTACGACGGCGTCGTGCGCCACTCGAAGACCCCGGACCCGGAGTCCCCTACGGGTGCGCCGGTGAACAGGACGCCCTGGTCGGTGACGAGGCGCACCACGCACCCCGTGACCCCTGAGACCTCCACCCGTACGACCACAGAGGTATCCGCCCCCACCGCGAGCCGCTCCCCGACACCGGCGTGCTCACCGCGCGGCCCGGTGACGGTCAGCGCGACGGAGACGTCCTTGGACTCGGCGACGTACGACCGCCCCGCCCGGATGCCCGCCTGGATCGCCTCCCGCGTCAGGTCGTCGGCGAGGACGACGGTCTGCGGGAGCCCCACCACGTCCGGATCGCGGTGGGCGTCGCTGTTGCCCATGGCCGGGAGCCAGTCGCGGCCCTCCCGCACGGCGGCGACCAGCGTCGCGTCCCAGGAGGCCAGCGCGAACTCGTCGTCCGGGGTGTAGGGGCCGTTCCACACCTCCACCGCGTCCGCGTCGCCGAACCCGAACTTCCAGGCGCAGCCGATGCAGGTGGCGTGCGGATGCGCGGGGACGACGAGCCCGCCCGCCCGGCGGATCCGGCGGGCGAACGTGCCGAACCGGTTGTCGCGGGCCCGGTAGCGCCAGTCGACGAAGGTGCCGGGGTCGGTGCCGAGCGCGACGACGTGGCCGTTGCGGGTGGTGATCTCCTCGCCGAGCAGGATCAGCAGGTCGTCCCCGGCCTGGTCGGCCCAATGGGCGTGCCCCGCATGGGTGTTGTGCTCGGACGTGTTGATGAAGTCCAGCCCCGCCGCCCGGGCCAGCGCCGCGATCTCGGCGGGGGTGCGGCGGCCGTCGGAGTACCAGGAGTGCAGGTGGCAGTCACCCCGGTACCAGGCCCGGCCCCGCCCCTTCGCACGCTCCGGCGGATACACGGCCCTGGGGGTTTTCCCGTACGACCCGTAGGTGAGGGTCACGGTGATCTCGTACGAGAGTCCCTGCGGGGCGACGGTGTACGGGCCGAGCGCGACCGACCAGGTGCCGGGCCGGATCACTCCCGGGAGGTAGCCGGGGGTCGCGTCGTCCGCCCGGACGAAGAACTCGGTGCGCGCGCCCCCGGACCAGCCGCGGAAACCCCGGCCGCCGAGTTCGGTGCCGCGCTCGTCGAAGAGGCCGATGTCCAGGGCGTTGCCGGTGGTGCCGGCCGGGACGGTCGGCCGGTCGTAGGTGTACGACACCCGCAACTCGCTGACACCCGACGGGACTTCGACGGGTACGTACACGAAGTCCGGTGCGCCGGTCGGCAAGGTGCCGCGCACGGTCCTGGTCTGCGTTCCCTGCCTCGGCACTTGCTCCTCGGCGGAGGCGAAACTCACCCCTCCCAGCGTCATCGCGGTGGCCGCACCCGTCACGAACAGGGCGCGTCTGCCGATCTCGTGAGCGTCCTCGCACATGGGGCCAGTGTGCAGGAGAGGGGTGAACTCGGGGCGGCCTCAAGGGAATCGGAGAGTGAGGCAGTCTGGGGCACACACTCCGGTCAGGGGCTGGCCGAGTTGGAGACGGAACACCGGGAGATACGGAACATGCGCACACCGACGTGCCTGCTGGGCGGAGCCGGCATCAGTGAACGGGTCGATCACGGTCATGACCCCGACCGGTTCGTGGAGATCGGGTCGATCACCAAGGTGTTCACGGCGACCGTGCTCGCCGGACTGGTGAAGGAGGGGACCGTCGGCCTCGACCTGCCCCTGGAGGAGTGCCTGCCGTCCGTCCCGAGAGGTACGGGTATCACCTTGCGCAACCTCGCCGAGCACACGTCAGGGCTGCCCCGGCTGCCCGTAGTACCCCTAGGACCTCCGGACGACCCGTACGCCGGTTTCACGGAGGCGGCGCTCGGCGAGGCGCTGCGGGAACTCGACCGCCAGGTCGCCGGGCGGCAGGGCGAGGAGGAGTACTCCAACTTCGGGTACGCGGTGCTCGGGCACGCGCTCACGGTCGCCTCGGGCCGGTCGTACCAGCAACTCGTCGACGAATACGTGCTGTTGCCCCTGGGGCTCGACCCGGGAGCCGTGACGGCACATCCCCCGGCCGGGTCCCGGCTCGTGCCGCGCGGGTTGTTCGGCCGGGTCCTTCCCCTGTGGGACCTCACCGGGCCGATCCTCCCGGCGGGCGGACTGTGGTCCACGTGCCGGACGCTGGCGGACATCGTGGTCGCGCTGCTCGTCGAACGCCGGCTGGGGGAACCGGCGCTCGCGTGGCAGCGGGGGCCGACGACCCTGTGGCACAACGGGGCCACCCGGGGGTCGTCCGTCATGGCCGCCGTGCACGACGACGGGGCGTGGCTGCTGCTGCACCGGCTCGGCGCGTCGGCCGAGACCGATCGGCTGGCCACGGAGATCCTCCGCGCGGCCGTCGCGGCGCGGGGAACGGACGGGACGGCACCTTGAGCAAACGATTCCGACCAGTCGGTATGGACAGTTCAGGCCACTCCGGGTACAGATGGGGGCATCACCCGCGCCATGCCCCCCGTACACCCCGAAAGGCCGTCGTATGCGTATCTCGGTCACCATCTTCCTCACCGACGAGACCATCACGCCCACGCGTCTCGCCCGAGAGCTGGAGGACCGGGGCTTCGCCGGTCTCTATCTCCCCGAGCACACGCACATCCCGGCCGACCGCACCACCCCCTACCCCGCAGGTGGGGAGCTACCCAGGGAGTACGGGCGGACGCTGGACCCGTTCGTCGGGCTCGGGCAGGCGGCGGCGGTCACCGAACGGCTCGGGCTCGGCACCGGGATCACACTGGTCGCGCAGCACGATCCGATCGCCCTCGCGAAGCAGGCCGCGACCCTCGACCACCTCTCCGGAGGGCGGCTGACGCTCGGGCTCGGGTACGGGTGGAACGTCGAGGAGGCCGCCGACCACGGGGTCGAGTGGCGGACCCGGCGGGAGCTGGTGCGGGACCGGATGGCGCTGATGCGGGCGCTGTGGTCCGAGGAACCCACCGGCTACGAGGGCGAGTTCGGGAGCGTACGGCCGTCCATCGCCTACCCCAAGCCGGTGCGCGGGCCGCGCGGTCCGGTCGTCGGGCCCCGCACCCTCATCGGGGGTGACGCCGGGCCCAAGCTGTTCTCCCACATCTGCGAGTACGCCGACGGGTGGCTCCCGATCGGCGGGCGCGGGCTCCGGGAGTCCCTGCCGGTCCTGCGGGCCGCCTGGCAGGACGCCGGGCGTGAGCCGGCGGACCTCCAGGTGGTGCCGTACGCCGTGGTCCCCGAGGAGGGAAAGCTCAAGTACTACGGGGAGTTGGGGATCGAGGAGACCGTCGTGCAGCTGCCGCCGGCGGGGGAGACCGAAGTACTACGGGTACTGGACGGGCTGGCCCGCTTCCTGTGAGGCGGAGCCGAAGGAGGCAGCGGGGGTACGGGTACTACGGGAAACCCCGTAGTACCCGGTGAGCCGGCGGGGGTGACCCCTGATACATCCCCGTCACCCCTGATCAGCCCGAACGTATGCTCAAAGGATGACGACTTCCGCGACCTCGGGAACCGGCCCCACCGAGAACTCCATGCGTCGCGCCCTCAAACGCGCCCGGGACGGCGTCGCACTCGACGTGTCCGAGACGGCTGTGCTGCTCCAGGCGCGCGGCGAGGCCCTCGACGACCTCACCGCGTCCGCCGCCCGGGTGCGCGACGCGGGGCTCTCGGCGGCCGGTCGGCCCGGCGTCATCACCTACTCCAAGAGCGTCTTCATCCCCCTGACCCGCCTGTGCCGCGACAAGTGCCACTACTGCACCTTCGTCACCGTCCCGGGCAAGCTCCGCCGCGCCGGGCACGGCATGTTCATGTCCCCCGACGAGGTCCTCGACGTGGCCCGTAAGGGTGCCGCCCTAGGGTGCAAGGAAGCCCTGATCACCCTGGGGGACAAGCCGGAGGACCGCTGGCCCGAGGCGCGCGAGTGGCTCGACGCGCACGGCTACGACGACACCATCGCCTACGTCCGCGCCATCTCCGTCCGCATTCTGGAGGAGACCGGCCTGCTGCCCCACCTCAACCCCGGGGTGATGTCCTGGACCGACCTTCAGCGCCTCAAGCCCGTCGCGCCCAGCATGGGCATGATGCTGGAGACGACCGCGACCCGCCTGTGGTCCGAACCCGGAGGCCCCCACTACGGGTCCCCCGACAAGGAACCCGCAGTCCGGCTACGGGTACTGGAGGACGCCGGCCGCTCCTCCGTCCCCTTCACCTCAGGGCTGCTCATCGGCATCGGCGAGACGTACGAGGAGCGCGCCGAGTCCCTCTTCGCGCTGCGCAAGGTCTCCCGCGCCCACCACGGCATCCAGGAACTGATCATCCAGAACTTCCGCGCCAAGCCGGACACCGCGATGCGCGGCATGCCGGACGCGGAACTCGACGAACTCGTCGCCGCCGTCGCCGTCTCCCGGCTCGTCATGGGCCCCGCCGCGAACATCCAGGCCCCGCCGAACCTGGTCGACGGCGAGTACGAGCGCCTGATCCGCGCGGGCATCGACGACTGGGGCGGCGTCTCCCCGCTCACCATCGACCACGTCAACCCCGAACGCCCGTGGCCGCAGATCGAGGAACTCACCCGCCGATCCGCGGCGGCCGGCTTCGAGCTGCGTGAACGCCTGTGCGTCTACCCGGAGTTCGTCACCCGGGGCGAACCCTGGCTCGACCCCCGCCTCCTCCCGCACGTGCGCGCCCTCGCCGACCCGGAGACCGGTCTCGCGCTCCCCGACGCCGTCGTCGAGGGCCGCCCCTGGCAGGAACCCGAGGAGGTCTTCGAGGGCACCGGCCGCACCGACCTGCACCGCACGATCGACACCGAGGGCCGGACGACCGACCGTCGCGCCGACTTCGACGAGGTGTACGGCGACTGGTCGCAGCTGCGCGAGGCCGCCGCCCCCGGCATGGTCCCCGAGCGCATCGACACCGACGTCCGCCAGGCCCTCGCGACGGCCGCCGACGACCCGACGAAACTCACCGACGCCGAGGCCCTCGCCCTCTTCCACGCGGACGGCCCGGCACTGGACGCGCTGACCCAAATCGCCGACGACGTAAGGAAGTCGGCGGTCGGTGACGACGTCACCTACATCGTCACCCGAAACATCAACTTCACCAACGTCTGCTACACCGGCTGCCGTTTCTGCGCGTTCGCCCAGCGCCGCACCGATGCCGACGCCTACACCCTCTCCCTGGACCAGGTCGCCGACCGGGCCCAACAGGCTTGGGACGTCGGGGCGGTCGAGGTCTGCATGCAGGGCGGCATCCATCCCGACCTGCCGGGGACCGCGTACTTCGACATCGCCAAGGCGGTCAAGGAACGCGTCCCGGGCATGCACGTGCACGCGTTCTCGCCGATGGAGGTCGTCAACGGCGCGACGCGCACCGGGCTTTCGATCCGCGAGTGGCTGACGGAGGCCAAGGCGGCGGGACTCGACACCCTGCCCGGCACGGCCGCCGAGATCCTCGACGACGAGGTCCGCTGGGTCCTCACCAAGGGCAAGCTGCCCGCCGCGACCTGGATCGAAGTCGTCACCACCGCCCACGAGTTGGGGCTGCGCACCAGCTCGACGATGATGTACGGCCACGTCGACCAGCCGCGCCACTGGCTCGGCCACCTCCGCACGCTGGCCGGCATCCAGCAACGCACCTGCGGATTCACGGAGTTCGTGACGCTGCCGTTCATCCACACCAACGCGCCGGTGTACTTGGCGGGGATCTCCCGGCCGGGGCCGACGATCCGGGACAACCGGGCGGTGACCGCGATGGCCCGGCTCCTGCTGCACCCGTGGATCCCCAACATCCAGACCAGCTGGGTGAAGCTGGGCACCGAGGGGGCGGCCGAGATGCTGCGGTCCGGGGCGAACGACCTCGGCGGCACGCTGATGGAGGAGACCATCTCGCGGATGGCGGGCTCGTCGTACGGGTCGTACAAGTCGGTCCGGGACCTGATCGCCGTCGCGCAGGCGGCAGGGCGCCCGGCGAAGCCGCGGACGACGCTGTACGGCGAGGTGTCGCAGGCGCGGCAGCGGGCGGCGGAGGCGTCCGACGGGCACCTTCCGGAACTGCTGCCGGTCCTCGACTGACCCTGGTGGGGCGCCTGTCGCGATCTCGGGACGGTACCTGAGGGGGACCGGTACGAGCGTCCGACAGGCGCCGGATCGTCCGTACAGCCACCCCCGTCACCCCCGTCCCACCCCCTACTCCAGCTCCGCCCCACCTCGCGGATACCGCGCCACCCACCCCGGCGCCGCCCCCGCAGGGTTGTGCAGGGCCGGCCCCTGCGTCATCTCCATGGCGAAGTCGTCGGCGAGTTCGAGAAGTGTCGGCCGCCCCTCAAGCTCTGCGAGCCAGGCCGGGGGGAGGGCCGTCTCGCCGTGGAGGGCGCCGAGGAGGGAGCCCGTGAGGGAGGCGGTCGGGGCGGAGGGGGCGCTGTGGTTGACGGCGAGGCGCAGGCCGTGCCGGACGTCCTCGGCGACGAGCGCGCAGTAGACGGCGGCGGAGAGCAGTTCGGGGGCGCTGCCGGACCCGGCGAGTTCCTCGACTCGCACAGGGGTCGGCAGCCCTTGTCTGACCGCGCCGAGCCCGCGTTGCAGCGCCTCGGAGACGGGCTCGTGGCCGGGCCGCGCCGACAGGTGGGACAGGGCCCGCTGCACCGCGCTGTCGAGACTGTCGCCCCTGGCCAGCGCGTGGACGGTGACGGCGTACGCGCCCGCCGCGAGGTAGGCTGCGGGGTGGCCGTGGGTCTGCGCCGCGCACTCCACCGCGAGCTGCGCGACCAACTGCGGCTCCCAGCCGACCAGCAGACCGAACGGCGCCGAGCGGCCGAGCGCCTCGGGGCCGTCCGCCGCCGGGTTCTTCGGTGATTCGAGGGTGCCCATCCGGTCGTCCCCGAGGCCGAGGAGCAGCGCGCGCGTCGGGTCGCGGCGGGCGTACAGCCACTCCTCGCGGGCCAGCCAGCCGTCGTCCTTGCGGCGTAGGTCGGGGCCCCAGTCGCGTTGCGTGGCCGCCCAGCGCAGATACGCGCGATGTAGATCTGTGGGGGGATGCCAGGCGCCGGTGTCGCGGCGGACCTGGGCGCGGATCAGGCCGTCGACCGTGAAGAGGGTGAGCTGGGTGAGGTGGGTGATCGCGCCGCGTCTGCCGTAGGCCGGGATGAGGTCGGCGACCCCGTCGACCCCGTACACCCTGAGTATCTCCTGCGCGGAGACCCGGTCCACCGGAGCTCCGAGGGCGTCCCCGAGGGCCCCGCCCAGCAGTGTGCCGCGTACCCGGCTGCGGAAGTCCTGTTGCTCGGTGCGGCCCCAGATGGGCCCGGCCGCCGTACTCACCACCAAGCCTCCCTGGCACCGTCCGCCGTCCCTGCGACACGATTCGCCACTGTAATCGAACGGGGACGGGGAGTTCAGGGGCTGCTCGGTATGCCCTCTGTGCCCGAAGCGCGAAGGTTTTCGACCGTACTCGCACCGTTTCCGCACACGGGGAGGCAGGCGGGGTGGAGGTCAGCCGTACGGCGTACCGCTGAAGTAGGGGGTCAGGTGCGTACAGGGTCCTGCTGAACTCTGGGCGCGACGGAGGGCTTACGGCAAGCGTGAAGAAGGCCAAGGGCAAGCAAAATCGTCTGCCAAGGTGACTTCAATTCCTGTACGTGAACGGCAAGTTGGCCGAGAAGCATCGCTCGCCCCAGCCGGGAGAACGCCACTCACCGCATCAATTCCCCCGCGTTCACCAGCAACGACTGCCCCGTGATCGCCCGAGCCCGCGGCGACGCCAGGAACACCGCCGCGTCCGCCACGTCCCCGTCCGTCGCCAGCTCCGGCAGCGCCATCCGCCCGGCCAGCCGCTCCAGCACCTCCGCCTCCGGCACCCCCTCGGTGTGGGCCGTGAACCGCACGTACGCCTCCACCGGCGGCCCCCACATCCACCCCGGCAGCACGGTGTTCACCCGCACCCGGTGCGGCCCCAACTCCCGTGCCAGCGAGTACATCACGCTCGTCAGCGCCCCCTTGGACGCGGCGTACGCGGCCTGCCGGACCTGGGAGGGAGCCGCCACCGCCGACTGCGTCCCGATGAACACCACCGCGCCCCCGCCCTCCTTCAGCGCCGGCAGACAGGCGCGCGTCATCCGTAGCGCCCCCAGCAGATTCACATCCATGACGGACCGCCAGGTCTCGAAGTCGGCGTCCTCCACACCCCCGAAGTAGGAGTCCCAGGCGGCGACTTGGACGACGGCGTCGATCCCCCCGAACCGCGAGACCGCCAACTCGGCGAGCCGTACGCACTGTTGCTCGTCGGTGATGTCGGTCGAGAGGTGGGCGGTGTGCGTCCCGCCCGGGTCGATGTCCCGCGCGGACTTGGCGAGTCGATCCTCGGTCCGGGCCCCCAGCACGGCGTTCCCCCCTTCCCGTACGACGGCCGCCGCGACCTGGTGCCCCAGACCCGCACCGACTCCGGAGACGACGACGGTCCTGCCGGCGAGCAGAGACATGAGCCCTCCCTGAGACTTCCGCATTGTCTGACGGACCGTCAGAGTATGGGCGACCGCAGGAAAGGGGAACGTGCATGAGCGAGGGCAACAGCAGTGACCTGTATGCCGAGTTGGCGTCCGTGGGCCCCTACGGCGTCCACCCCGGCCACGCCCTGATCACCATGGTCGAACCGCACCCCGGGCACGAGTACGCCTACAACCGCTGGTAATTCCGGTGCACCCCTTTGACCTGAGCTTATGGGAGTCGAAACGGCTGTGACCTGCTAGGACGGGTTGCAGGGGCGATCGGAGGCAGTCAGAGGAAAACGCTCTGATTCGACCCCAGTTCGACCCGGGCCGCTCGGGGGCAGTCAGAGGCGATCCCTCTGCAACTCGCCTTTGCCTGACCCAAGTTGACGGGCGTCGATCAGGAGTGGTGCTCCCGACGGCTCTTCGCTCCGACCTTGGTCGAGCTGCGATGGGGACGCCTGCCTCCGTACGGCGACGGGCATAAGAAAACCCCCAGGACGGGCAATCCTGGAGGCTTCCCTGGCACCGATTGGAGGTCGGCTCCGGATGCCACCCGTGGTTTTAGCGGGCCTGGGTGGTCCACGTCCTTGCGAGACGACCCCACCGTGCCACACCACACCCACCAGACAGAACCACGGCGACAGACCCCTCACCCGAACGGCCGACCAGGCCGCCATCAACGCCCTGCGGCGGCAGCCGATCTTCTCTTGCTCGGCGACCTCACCGGCCGCTACGCGGCAGGTAGTTACAGCAGGCTCGGCTCCGAGAGGACGGCGGTCACGTCCCCTCTGATGCAACGCCGTTGCATCACGCGGGACGCCATCGCGGTGTGAGCCCGGCAAGCCGGATCACTCCGTCCAGGACACGGGAAGTCACACACCCATCGGCGTCCGTGTAGCGCACCAGAAGTGCCCGCACCCGCCTGACACGAGGAGACACATTTTCATCATGGATTTGTGCAACCATTTCCGCATCCGGAGTGTCCGCGTCTACATGCACACGCACGTCCTGGACCTGCAGGCCCAATCGGGCCAACTCGTGCCGCAGTCGGTCCTGTTCGGTCCGGCCGAGCCCCAGGGTCCGCATGCTCTGTGCGAAGACCGGCTCCGGCACGACACCATTCACGGCGGCACGTCTCAAGCGAGACAGCAGTTCGCCCATGGCGGCTCTCAAGCCGGGCGCAGTCGCTTCCCCGGTGGTTCGATCCTGCATGCCACCCACCCCCGCTCACTTCAGAGCGAGATTAAGACTGGCGCGTTGACGATGTCAACGGATGTGCGCATTTCAATCGGGATGGATTTCGTGTACAGTGACGACTGGCTCACTGTCCGTTCTGACACGATGGGCCGCGCGGCAGCAGACCAGGGGGCGCGTTCCGTTCCGGAACCGCGAGAACGCGAGCAGTAGGCAGAGGAGCGGCAATGGGCCATGAGCTCGTCGACGGCAGATTCCGCATCGGGCGCGTCATCGGCAGGGGCAACATGGGGGAGGTCCACCAGGCCGAGGACCTGCGCGCTCCTGAGGGCTCGCCCAGCCGCACGGTGGCCGTGAAGACGATCCTGCGCCGCCGTACCGGAGGCCGGATCGACACCGGCGGCGACACCAAGGCCGTGGAGCGCTTCGCCCGCGAAGTGAACATCATGCGCCAGCTGGATCATCACCCCAACATCACCAGGCTCGTCGCGGGCGGCATCGCCGCGGACTGCGACGATCTGCCCTACCTGGCGATGGAGCACCTGGACGGCGAGTCGCTGCGCGACCTCATCGAGGAGGAGTCGCAGCTCCCGGTCGCCTGGGTCGCCGCCATCGGCGCCCAGATCGCCGCCGGCCTCGCCGCCGCCCACGCGAAGGGCGTGGTCCACCGGGACCTGAAGCCCGCCAACGTCATGCTCACACGGGGCGGCACGGTCAAGGTGCTCGACTTCGGCATGGGCAGCATCGTCGACGACCCGGACCAGACCCGCTTGACCAGCACCGGCGTCAGCGTGGGCACCGCCCGCTACATGGCGCCGGAACAGTGCCAGGCCAAGCAGGTGACCCAGGCCGCCGACCTGTACGCACTGGGCTGCGTGCTGTACGAGATGCTGGTCGGCGTCCCTCCGTTCACGAGCGAGTCGGCGTACGAGCTCGCCGAGCGGCATGTCCATCAGGAGCCCAGCCCCGTCCGCGTGATCCGCGGCGAAGTCCCCGCCGAGCTCGCCCGTCTCGTGGACCGGCTGCTGGCCAAGGACCCGGCGGACCGCCCGGCCGACGCCGTGACCGTGCGGGACGCTCTGCTCCCTCTCGCCGTACCGTCGTCGGACGGCACCAGTCTGGTCCCTGCCTGGAGCGAGCGGGACCCGACGCTCCCCCTGCGCGAGACCGCCCCGGCCCCGGTGACCGTCCCGCCGCAGCCGCCCGCCCCGGCGCTCGGCTCCGGTGCCGGCATGGACGTCTTCGGTGTCCATCAGGCGCTGATCCGCGACTACCGCTCCTTCACGGAGGGTGGCACGGTCATCCGCGACGAGCGCATCAAGGCGTACGTCGAGAAGGACCTCGACGACAAGTCCCAGTGGCCGAACCCCTGGCTGTCGCTCAACCCCTTCTTCCAGGGCGGCGGCACGGTGGTCGAGCTCGCCCAGCAGAAGGTGCTGCACCCCGAGTGCGCCCGCATCTTCCAGGCGAAGAAGACCGAGGGCGGCACCGTCTGCGACGGCCGGCCGCTCCTCCTCCACCGGCACCAGCGCGACGCCATCGACGCCGCCGCCTCGGGGGCGTCGTACGTCCTGACGACCGGCACCGGCTCGGGCAAGTCGCTCTCCTACATCGTCCCGATCGTCGACAAGGTGCTCCACGAGCGCGACGAGGAGGGCCCGAACGCTCCGAAGCGCGTGCGGGCGATCATCGTGTATCCGATGAACGCGCTCGCCAACAGTCAGCTGCGGGAGCTGGAGAAGTTCCTGCGCGACGGCTACGGCGCGGGCCGCGAGCCGGTCACCTTCGCCCGTTACACGGGCCAGGAGGATGACGCGAAGCGCAAGGAGATCCGTGACAACCCGCCGGACATCCTGCTCACCAACTACGTGATGCTGGAGCTGATGCTGACCCGCCCGGCCGACCGGGCGAGCCTCATCAGGATGGCTCGGGGCCTGGAGTTCCTCGTCTTCGACGAACTGCACACCTACCGAGGCCGACAGGGCGCCGACGTCGCGCTGCTGATCCGCCGGGTCCGCGAAGCCTGCCAGGCGGAGAACCTCCAGTGCATCGGCACGTCGGCCACCATGTCGACCGAGGGCACGCTGGAGGACCAGCGGCAGGTCGTCGCCGGTGTGGCGAGCACGCTGTTCGGCACGACGGTCCGCCCCGAGCACGTCATCGGCGAGACCCTGGTTCGGGCGACCGGTGAGGCACCCGACACAGTACCGGCCGAGCGCCTCACCTCCGCCGCCCCGCGCGCCTACGACGACCTGGCACGAGACCCGCTGGCCCGCTGGATCGAGGACCGCTTCGGCCTCGTCGAGGACGACGCCACCGGCCGCCTGGTACGCCGGCCGCCTACGCAGATCGAGGTGGCGGCACGCGAGCTGCACGAGACGTCGGGCGTCGACGAGGAGAACTGCGCGGAGGCGATCCGTGCCACCTTGGAGGCCGGCTCGCAGGCGCTCAACCCGCGCAACGAACGGCCGCTGTTCGCGTTCCGCCTGCACCAGTTCCTCTCCAAGGGCGACACCGTCTACGTCACCCTGGAGGACAAGTCCTCCCGCCACCTCACCCGCTCCTACCAGATCGAACAGCCGGGCAGCGGCGGCAAGTCACTGATCCCACTGGCGTTCTGCCGGGAGTGCGGCCAGGAGTACCTGACCGTGTGGCGCACGGAGAAGGACGGCGAGGTCCGCTACGAGGCCCGCCGCGACACCTCGGCCACCGGCGGCCGACAGGGCGACGGCTACCTCTACGTCGACCACGAGCGCGAGTGGCCGTCCAACGTGCAGTACGCGGTGGACGACCGCCGACTGCCCGAATCCTGGCTGGAGTTGGACGACAAGGGCCAGGAGGTCGTCAAGCGCACCTACCGCGACCGGGTACCGAAGGCCGTCACCGTCGACGCGTTCGGCCGTGAGGGCCGGGGCGAGCTGAAAGCCGCGTTCATCCCCTCGCCGTTCCTGTTCTGCCTGCACTGCGGCGTGGCGTACGAGCAGACACGCGGCCGGGACTTCGCCAAGCTGGCGACGCTGGACCAGGAGGGCCGCTCCTCCGCGACCTCGCTGGTCTCGGCGTCGATCGTCCGTTCGCTGAAGTCGGTGCCCGCGGAGGCCCTCGACAAGAAGGCGCGCAAGCTCCTCACGTTCGTCGACAACCGGCAGGACGCCTCCCTCCAGGCCGGCCACTTCAACGACTTCGTGCAGATCACCCAGTTGCGTGGCGCGCTGTACCGGGCGGCGCTGGACGCCGGCGAGGATGGGCTGCACCACGAGGAACTGGCCTCGGCGGTGACCAACTCGCTCGCCGTCTCACCCGCCGACTACACCGGCGAGACCGACCTGCCGCCGTCACTGGCCCGCAACGCGGCCCGCACCCTGCGGGACGTGGTCGCCTTCCGCCTCTACCTCGACCTGGAGCGCGGCTGGCGCATCACCATGCCCAACCTGGAGCAGACGGGCCTGCTGGAGATCGACTACGAGGACCTGGGCTGGGTCGCCGCCAAGCAGGACCGCTGGGAGGGCGCCCACCAGGCACTGCGGGACGCCGACCCGGCACTGCGGGCCGAGGTCATGAAGGCGCTGCTGGACGAGATGCGCCGCTCCCTCGCCATCGACGTGTCGTACTTCCGCGACGACACCTTCGACTCCCTCCAGCGCGCCAGCGAGGAGCGGCTGGTCGACCCCTGGGTGCTGTCCTCCGCGGACAAGCCCCGGGTCGGCACGGCCTTCCCGTACCCGTCCCGGCCCGGCACGGACCGTTCGAGCCTGTTCCTGTCGGCACGCGGCAAGTTCGGCAAGTACCTGCGGCGCACGGACCGTACCTTCCGCGACCTGGACCAGGACGACCTCCAGCTGATCATCGCCGAACTGCTGAAGGTGCTGACCAAGGCGGGCCTGGTGAAGGAGGTGGAGGCCGCCCCGCAGCGCGCCGGCCGCTACCGCAGGACGTCGGCCACGGCCGCGATCGGCTACCGGGTGGCCGCCCAGTCGCTCGTCTGGCGTGCCGGCAAGGGAGAGTCCGGCGCGCACGACCCGCTGACCCGCACCTACCAGAGCGGCGACGGCCCGCGCATCAACACGTTCTTCCTCAAGCTGTACCGGGAGACCGCCGACGCCCTGTCGGGCCTGTACGCCCGCGAGCACACCGCCCAGGTGTCCCCCGAGGACCGCGAAGCCCGCGAAGAGGCCTTCCGCAAGGCCGAGTTGAAGCTCCTGTACTGCTCTCCCACGATGGAGCTGGGCGTCGACATCTCCGAGCTCAACGCGGTGATGATGCGCAACGTGCCGCCCACGCCCGCCAACTACGCCCAGCGTTCGGGCCGTGCGGGCCGCAGCGGCCAGCCCGCGCTGGTGACGACGTACTGCGCGACGGGCAACAGCCACGACCAGTACTACTTCCGCCGGCCCTGGCGCATGGTGGCGGGTGCGGTAGCTCCGCCGCGCCTTGACCTCGCCAACGAGGACCTTGTCCTCTCCCACCTCCAGGGCATCTGGATCGCCGAGGCCGGCCTGCGCCTGGGCCGTTCCCTCCCCGAGGTGCTCGACGTGTCGTACCCGGACTCCGGCGACCGCCCGGACCCGGCCCTGCACCTGCTGTCGGACATCCGGGACGCGGCCCACGACGACGGCGCCCAGCGGCGCACGGTCAACGCGGCCCTGCGTGTCCTCGGCCCGCTGTTCAAGGACTTCGCGGACACCACCTGGTGGCACGACGACTGGATCGACGACAAGGTCCGGACGGTCGCCGAACGCTTCGACCGGGCCTTCGACCGCTGGCGCAGCCTGTTCCGGGCCGCCCTGGACGACCAGTACGTCCAGAACAAGCGGCGCCTCGACTACAGCCTCACCGAGGGCGACCGCAACCGCGCCAACGCCCGCCGCCGCGAGGCCGAGACACAGCTGAACCTGCTGATGAACGAGAGCGTCGACAGCAAGTCGGTCCTCTCCGACTTCAACCCGTACCGCTACCTGGCCTCCGAGGGCTTCCTGCCCGGCTACAGCTTCCCGCGCCTGCCGCTGGCCGCCTACATCCCGACGATCGTCCGCCGCCGCGGCGACGGAGACTACCTCCAGCGCCCCCGCTTCCTCGCCATCCGCGAGTTCGGCCCCGGCTCGCTCATCTACCACGAGGGCGCCCGCTACCAGGTCACCCGCATTCAGCTGCCCCCGGACTCCTCCGGCGAGCTGACCACCGGCGAGGCCCGCCGCTGCGCGAACTGCGGCTACCATCACGAGCCCAAGGAACGCGAGGACCGCTGCGGCTTCTGCGACGAGACGCTGGGCGCGGCCACGTACGGCCTGCTGCACCTGCACACCGTGTACACCACGCGCCGGGAGCGGATCTCCTCGGACGAGGAGGAGCGGCGCCGGGCCGGTTTCCGGCTGGAGACCTCGTACCGCTTCCACGACCACGGCGTTCGCAAGGGCCGCCTCAACGCCACGATCGCGGACCCGGACGGTCAGTTGGCGCAGATCACCTACGGCGACTCCGCGACCGTCCGCATCACCAACACCGGCCGGGTACGCGCCCGTACGGACGAACCGCCGGGCTACTGGCTCGACCTGGCCGACGGCCGCTGGATGAACGACAAGGACGCGTCCGAGGCGTCCGGCGACTCCGGCGAACTGCCGCTGGTGGACGCGGACGGCAACGAACGGCGCCGCAAGAAGCGGGTCATCCCGTTCGTGGAGGACCGCCGCAACATCCTCGTCGTCACCCTCGACGAGGCGCTGCCCGAGCCGATCGCACTCACCCTGATGTACGCGCTGGAACGGGGCATCGAGGCCGCGTTCGAGCTGGAGGACGCCGAGCTGTCCAGCGAGTTGCTGCCGCCGGACGACGGCCCGAGGCGCCGCATCCTCCTCATGGAGGCGGCCGAGGGCGGCGCCGGCGTGCTGCGCCGCCTCCAGGCGGAGGACGACGCCTTCGCCAAGGCGGCCGGCCGCGCCCTGGAGATCTGCCACTTCTCGGCCGACGGCAAGGACGAGGGCGACGAGCAACACCGCCCCGGACGAGCCTGCGCGCTCGGCTGCTACGAGTGCCTCCTCACCTACGGCAACCAGCTCGACCACGCCCAGATCAACCGGCACACGGTGGCCGCCCTGCTGGTGCGGTTCGCATCGGCGACGGCGGCCCGCGAGTCACGCGGGGAGTCCCGATCGGAGCAGTACCGGCGGCTGCTGGCCGAAACCCCGGCCGCTCCCACGGCCGTCGAGGCGTCGGCGTCCGAACTGGCCGCACAGGGCGACTTCCTGGGCTGGGCTAGGGCACGCGGCCTGCGGCTTCCCGACGAGAAGGACGTCTTCCTGACGGACGCGAACGCGGCCCCGGACTTCGTCTACCGGCTCCCGGGCGCCAACGTCGCGGTGTTCGTCGACGGCCCCGGCACCGAGCCGAGTGCGCTGCGTGACGCGGACGCCGAGGAGCGCCTGTTCGACGCCACCTGGGACGTGGTTCGCTTCCCGCACGGCGACGACTGGGACGCCATCGCCGCCGCCCATACCCGCTACTTCGGCTCCACGGCCGCCAACTAGCCTTTGAAGAAAAGGATCTGAGGATCGCCATGGCATTCACGTTCTCCGCCGGATCCCTGGTGAAGGCCCGCGGCCGCGAGTGGGTGGTACTCCCCGAGAGCGAGCCCGACCTGCTCGTCCTGCGCCCGCTCGGCGGCTCGGACGACGACATCGCGGCTGTGTTCCCCTTCGAACCCGTCGAGGAGGCCCGCTTCGCGCCGCCCGAGCCGGCCGACCTCGGCGACCAGCGGGCGGCGGGACTGCTGCGCACGGCCCTGCGAGTCGGCTTCCGCTCGGGCGCGGGCCCGTTCCGCTCGCTGGCGGGCATCGCGGTCGAGCCCCGCGCGTACCAGCTCGTACCGCTGCTGATGGCCCTGCGCCAGAAGACGGTACGGATGCTGATCTCGGACGACGTCGGCATCGGCAAGACGATCGAGGCGGGCCTGATCGCGAGCGAGATGCTGGCCCAGGGAGAGGCGAGCGGCCTGGCGGTGCTGTGCTCCCCGGCCCTGGCCGAGCAGTGGCAGCAGGAGCTGCGCGGCAAGTTCGGCATCGACGCGGAGCTGGTCCTGTCCTCGACGGTGTCGCGGCTGGAACGGGGCTTGGACCTGGGCCAGTCGTTGTTCGACAGGTACCCGAACGTGATCGTGTCGACGGACTTCATCAAGTCCACGCGCCACCGCGACGACTTCGTGCGCCACTGCCCCGACCTGGTGATCGTCGACGAGGCGCACACGTGTGTGGCCGCCGACGACACCTCGACGAGCGCGCAGAGCCAGCTTCGCTACGAGCTGCTGCGCCGGGTGGCCGAGGACGCCGAGCGGCACCTGCTCCTGGTGACGGCGACCCCGCACAGCGGCAAGGAGTCGGCGTTCCGGAACCTGCTCGGCCTGGTCAAGCCGGAGCTGGCGGACGTGAACCTGGAGTCGGAGACGGGCCGGAAGCTGCTCGCCCAGCATTTCGTGGCCCGCAAGCGGGCGGACGTACGCCAGTACTTGACGAAGGAGGACGGCCTGGCGGACGACTCGCTGGCCGAGCGCACCGCGTTCCCCTCGGACCGCTTCTTCAAGGACGAGACGTACAAGCTGTCCCCCGAGTACCGGGCCCTGCTGGACGACGCGATCGCCTACGCGAGCGAGCGCGTCGAGGAGGCGGGCGGCCAGGGCAGGCGGGAGGCACGTATCGCCTGGTGGTCGGCGATCGCGCTGCTGCGCTCACTGGTGTCGTCCCCGGCGGCCGCCGCACAGACCCTGACGACGCGTTCCGCGGCGGCGATCGCGGCGTCGGCGGAGGAGGCCGACAAGCTGGGCGCCCCTCTCAACAGCGACGCGGCGGACAGCGACGCGATGGAGGGCATGGACGTGGCGCCGGGCGCGGAGACGGCCGAGGGGCCGGACGGGGGATCCGGCGAGGGGCCGGTGAAGTCGCAGCTCGCCGAACTGGCGCAGCTGGCCGAGCAGTTGAAGGGCCCGGACAAGGACCTCAAGCTGAAGGCGCTCATCAAGCACCTCAAGGCGCTGCTCGCCGACGGCTACAACCCGATCGTCTTCTGCCGTTACATCCCGACGGCCAAGTACCTGGCGGAGCAGCTCGCGAACGACCCGGAGACGAAGAAGCGCGGCCCCCTGGGAGCGAAGACGGTCGTCAAGGCGGTCACCGGCGAGCTGTCGCCGCAGCAGCGCATCGAGCGGATCGAGGCACTGGCGGCGGAGGCCGGCGAGGACGCGGGGGCCCGCCGGGTCCTGATCGCGACGGACTGCCTGTCGGAGGGCGTCAACCTCCAGCACTACTTCGACGCGGTCGTCCACTACGACCTGGCCTGGAACCCGACCCGCCACGACCAGCGCGAGGGCCGCGTCGACCGCTACGGCCAGCGCCGCGACGAGGTCCGCGTCATCACCCTCTACGGCGACGACAACGGCATCGACGGCAAGGTCCTGGAGGTGCTCATCAAGAAGCACCGCCAGATCAAGAAGGACCTCGGCATCTCCGTCTCCGTCCCCGACGAACTGTCGACGGGCGTGACGGACGCGATCGTGGAATGGCTGTTGATGCGCGGCCGGGAGAACGAGGACGCCCTGTTCAGCGCGGACGCCTTCAAGGTCGGCAAGGAGAAGCTGGAGAGCGACTGGAACTCGGCGGCGGAGCGGGAACGGCAGTCCCGCTCGCGGTTCGCGCAACGCTCGGTCCACCCGGAGGAGGTGGCCCGCGAGGTCGCCTCGATCCGGGATGCGCTCGGCGGCACGGGCGAGATCCGGACGTTCGTACGGGAGTCGCTGGGCGCCCTGAACGCCGTACTGCGGGGCGGCGGTGAGGACTTCACCGCGCAGGTGGGCGGCACCCCGGCGGGCCTGCGGGACGCGCTGGCGCCGGTGGTGGGCGCGGAGGTCGTCGACAAGGACCGCGAGATCCCGTTCCGGAGCGATCCGGCGGTGGCGCGGGGGGAGGCGGCGCTGGTCCGCACGGACCCGGTGGTGGGCGCGCTCGCTTCCCATGTGCTCAACGCCGCGTTGGACACCCAGGCGGAGGGCGCCCGCCCGGCCCGCCGCTGCGGCGTGATCACGACGGACGCGGTGCGCACGAGGACGACCCTGCTGCTGGTCCGTTACCGCTTCCACCTCACCCTGCCGTCCCGGAGCGGCGAACGGCAGCTGGTGGCGGAGGACGCACGGCTGCTGGCGTTCGAGGGCGCGCCGAAGAACGGCGTGTGGCTCACGCCGGAGCAGTCGGCCGCCCTGCTGGACGCGACCGCCTCGGAGAACACCGACCCGCACTTCGGGGAACGCACGATGACACGGATCCTCGGCCAACTGACGGATGTCAACGGCTATCTGGAGACATACGGCGACGAACTCGCCGCCGAACTGGACGCCGCCCACCGCCGGGTACGCGCCGCCTCGGGCGAGATCGTCCGGGGCCTGTCGGTCACCGCCCAGAAGCCCGCCGACATCCTCGGCGCGTACGTCTACCTGCCCGCCGCCGCTTCTGTCCCGGTTGGAGTGTCCGCCTGATGTCCGCCACCACCCGCAACCAGGTGTTCACCGCCGTCCACACGGTCGGGGGGCTGCTGCCGGCTGACATGCTGGTGCGGATCTCCGAGGGCAAGGACGTCCCGGGGTCCAAGCCCGCCGACTACGGCCTGCCGTCGTCCCGTTCGGTACGGGACGAGGCCGAGCGGAGCTGGGAGTACCTCAAGCCGCTCTGGCGCGACCTGCGCAAGCGCCTGCCGGAGGACCGGGAGACGGGCGTTCCGGCACACGACCCGACGGGACTCGCCGGGACCGACTGGCTGACGCCGCTCTGGCGCGAGCTGGGCTTCGGCCGGCTCACGGCGGTCGGAGCGGCGGGCATCACCGCAGACTCCGACACGGAGAAGAAGTTCCCGGTCTCGCACCGCTGGCAGCACGCCCTGATCCACCAGACCGCCTGGAACGCCGACCTGGACAAGCGACCGGGCGGCGCGGGCACGGTCCCGCCCCAGTCGATGCTCCAGGAGTGCCTGAACCGCACCGAGGCCCACCTGTGGGGCGTCCTGACGAACGGCCGCCAGGTGCGGCTGCTGCGGGACTCCAGCGCGCTGGCCACGGCGTCGTACGTCGAGTTCGACCTCGAAGCGATCTTCGACGGCGAGCTGTTCAGCGAGTTCGTGCTGCTGTACCGGGTACTGCATGTGTCGCGGTTCGAGGTGGGGGAGGGGGCGGCGCCTTCTTCCTGCTGGCTGGAGAAGTGGCGCACGGAGGCCATCGCGAGCGGCACGCGCGCCCTGGACCAGCTGCGGAAGGGGGTGCAGGAGGCGATCACCGCGCTGGGCACGGGCTTCCTGCGGCACCCGGAGAACACGGCACTGAGGGAGGACGTCCGCCCGAAGGCGCTGCAGAGCGCTTTGCTGCGCCTGGTGTACCGGCTGTTGTTCGTCTTCGTGGCCGAGGACCGCGAGGCGCTGCTGTCTCCGGGCGCGGACGGGATCGCCCGCGAGCGCTACGAGACGTACTTCTCGTCGGCACGGCTGCGCGCCCACGCGAGGAAGCGACGAGGTACCGCGCACGGGGACCTCTACGAAGCTCTGAGCATCGTCCTTACTGCGCTCGGCGACGAGAAGGGCCGCCCCGAGCTGGGCCTGCCCGGCCTCGGCGGCCTGTTCAACAACACGGACGCCGACGCCCCGCTGCGCGACCTGAAGCTCTCCAACGAGGCACTGCTGACGGCCGTGCGGCACCTCTCGCAGGTCCGGGACGGCAGCTCGGGCCGCTGGCGGGCGGTGGACTACCGGCACCTGGACGCGGAGGAACTGGGGTCGGTCTACGAGTCGCTGCTGGAGCTGGAGCCGAAGTACAGCGCGGCCGAGCGAACGTTCGCGCTGGTGGAGGTGGCGGGCAACACCCGTAAGGCGACAGGTAGTTACTACACGCCGTCCTCGCTGATCGAATGCCTGCTGAACTCCACGCTGGACCCGGTGATAAAGGATGCCGTCCAGCGCGGTGAGGAGGCGGCGGCGCGATCGGGAGCCACCGATCCGGCCGACGCCATCGTCAACGAGCTGCTGTCTTTGACGGTATGCGACCCGGCCTGCGGCTCGGGTCACTTCCTGGTGGCAGCGGCCCGCCGTATCGCCAAGCAGGTCGCGGCGGTCCGGGAACGCAACCCGGAGCCCACGCTGGACGCGGTGCGCCATGCCCTGCACGAGGTCGTCGCGCGATGCATCTACGGCGTGGACCTCAACCCCATGGCCGTGGACCTGGCCAAGGTGTCCCTGTGGTTGGAGGCCTTGGAGCCAGGTAAGCCGCTGAGCTTCCTGGACGCGCACGTCAAGCACGGCAACGGCCTGATCGGCGCCACGCCCAAGCTGCTGCGTGACGGCATCCCCGACGAGGCGTTCATCGCGACCGAGGGCGACGACAAGAAGTACGCGAAGGCCCTGGAGAAGATCAACCAGCAGGAGCGGGTCGGGCAGGGAAGCCTGTTCGACCTGGGCGGGGAGGCGGTCAGCGTCGCCAACACCGTGTTCGCGAGCGGGCTGCGCGCGATCACCCTGGCCCAGGCTGAGGAACTGCCCGACGTACGTCGTCAGGAGGAGGCGTACGGCAAGTGGACCGGCTCTGCCGACTACCGGCGTGCGCTGCGTGTCGCCGACGCGTGGTGTGCGGCGTTCGTGTGGCTGAAGACGTCGGAGGCGCCTCGGCCGGTGACGTACGCGGTGTTCAAGGCACTGGAGGATCCGAGCGGTCAGGGAGTGACCGAGGAGACCAAGACCGAGATCAAGCGCCTGCGTGAGCAGTTCTCCTTCTTCCACTGGCACTTGGAGTTCCCCGAGGTTTTCTCCGTGCCGGAGGACGGGCGGGGTGTGTCGCCGGACACCGGTTGGGCGGGCGGCTTCGACTGTGTTGTGGGTAACCCGCCGTGGGAGAATATCGAATTCAAAGAAAAAGAATTCTTCGAAACGCGCTCCACGGAAATTGCCCAAGCTTCGGGATCCGATCGGAAGAGTGCGATCTCCGATCTAGAAGCCGTTGATCCGGTAGCGTATCGAGAGTACAAGGAGGCTCTCCGGAAGCTGAAGTCCATCCCTCACTTCGTCAGCAACTCTGCCCTGTACCCCCTCTACTCTCGCGGCATGCGAGAGGTCAAGGGTGCGAATCGATATAAGTTCGAATTTCTTTTCGTAGAGAGGGGCCGAATGCTGACTTCCAGCTGTGGTCGCACCGGCCTCCTCGTTCCTACAGGAATTGCCACCGATGCTGTGACTCAGTTTCTGTTCCGTGACATGGTCGGCAGCCTGTCCATCGTCGCACTGTACGACTTCGAGAATGCCGCACCTCTCTTTCCCGGTGTGCACCGCTCGTTCAAGTTCAGCATCCTGTCTGTCACCGGTCGATCCCTACGTCAACCAGTGTCACGGTTCGCTTTCTTCCTACAAGATCCCGCAGAACTCGATGGCGCCGACAAGTCATTCACTTTGACCCCTCAAGAGCTCTCACTCCTCAACCCCAATACCGGCACGTGCCCTGTGTTCCGTTCGCGTCGCGAGGCCGAGATCTCGGTGCGCGCAGCACAACGGTTCGGCCCACTCCGCCGGAAGGATTCAGCTGGCCCCTTCGGGCTAACCATTCGGCGACTCTTCAACATGGGAATGCGCGATGTTCAGGATCTTTGCCAGCGAAGCGTAGTTCCCGGCGAAGGTCATGTGTCGATGTTTGAGTCCAAGTTGACACACGCATACAATCACCGTTACGCCACGTACCAGACCGACACCGTCAAAGAAACGCGCTATGCCGCTATTCGGGAGCTGAATGATCCTGAATGGAAAAATTACGGACGCTACACAATTTCCGCACAGGACCTGGATGCCAAGATCTCTGGGCTCTGGGAAAAGGAATGGGCTCTCGTCTGGGCTGACGTGGCGCGCAACACCGACGAAAGAACCCTGATTTCTCTCATTGTTCCTCGTGTTGCGACTGACTACACACTGCGCGTCGGATTCACCCGAAATTCGACAGTGGCTCCACTTCTGCTCTCAATTTTCAACTCCCATGTAGCGGATTATCTTCTACGGCTGCGTCAAGGAGGGCTGCACGTATCCGACTACATTCTGGAACAGCTTCCTGTGCCGGAACCCGAACAACTGGCTCCACATCAGTCCTTCCTGCTCGACCGAGTCCTCGAACTAACCTACACCGCATACGATATTGCTCCCTTTGCCCGTGACCTCGGTGACAGTAGACCCCCTTTCCACTGGAACGAGGGCCGTCGCACCGTCATCCGTGCGGAGCTGGACGCCGCCTTCTTCCACCTCTACGGCATCTCCCGCGAAGACGTCGACTACATCCTCGACACCTTCCCCATCGTCCGCCGCAAGGACGAGGCCAAGTACGGCACGTACCGCACCAAGGACCTGATCCTCGCCGAGTACGACCGCATGGCCGCCGCCGGCCTCACCCTGGAGAACCCACTTATGGACGGTGAGAACTACACCTCAACGCTCACCCCGCCCCCTGGCCACGGCCCCCGCCACCCCGCCTGAGAGCTCTCCCCGGAGACAGGAGCGCCACGGACCATGAGTAACCCGCAGCACCCGCAGCAGCCCGATCAGCTGCCCTCGGACTACGAGCTCGATGCATGGCGTGATATCCAGCAGTTCAAGGGCCGCCCGCTGTCGCAAGGGATGAAAAACGCCGGCGAGTACGTGGCCAACGGCGTCGCGGAGTTCGGCAAGCGTGCCGCGAAGCAACTGGAGAACCACCCGCGGGCCAAGTCGGCTGTTTCACGGGGACAGCAGTTCGTCGCCAAGGGCGCTCAGAAAGTGGGCGCCGGAACGCGCAAGGCAGCCGACGCCATGCCGGATTGGAGCGGCACCGCAGTTCAGTCCATACAGAAGACGCTGGCGCGGGCCTCGCGAGCGGGCCTGTCCCCCAAACGTGTGGTGGCGCTCCACACGAAGCGCGGGCACGACGTCGCATCGCTGCGCGACTTGCGCCGCCTCGACCTCGAACAGGTCGACGCCGTCCGAGGACGGGCGGCGAGCTGGTACTTCCCGGCCGCCGCAGCGCTCTCGGGAGCGGGTGCGGGACTTGTGATCTCTGGAGGAGAGCTCGTCATCGCCGCCTCCGCCGGCGCAGCGGCGGCCCCTTCCGGCGGCGCGATCACCGGTGCCTTCGTCGCCGATGCCGCAGTCGTCCTCGGACTCGCGTCCCGTGCCGTGGGTCAGGTCTCGCTGTTCTACGGCTACGACCCGGAGAAGCCCGCCGAGAAGCTCTTCGTCATGTCTGTCGTCAACGTCGGGACGGCGAGCTCGGTCGCCGCCAAGAACCGTGCGATGTCCGACGTCTCACGGCTCACCCAGGCTCTCTTCCGCGGCAAGACGTGGGAGGTCCTGAACGAGGCGCTTGTCACCAAGGTCTCGCAGCAGTTCGCGAAGGCGTTCGGCTTCCGTCTCACCAAGAAGGGACTCGGCAAGGCTGTACCCGCGTTCGGAATCGTCGTCGGAAGCACCCTCAACTGGGCCACCCTGGAAGGGATCGTCGACGCCGCCGAGATGGCGTACCGGCGGCGGTTCCTCCTGGAGAAGTACCCGCATCTCGCCGACGAGGAGGCAGACGGTTCGTTCGCCGACATCAGCCAGGACGACTCGGATGTCCCGGACGACGCCGACGAGGAGATCAGTGTGCTCGACGAGATAGCCGAGGCGGGCGGGCCCGACCTCCACTGACCCCCGGTGTCCGGCGATGAACGTCATGACGCGACCGCTGGGACGAACACAGCTCAGGCCCCACCGCGCACCCCACGAACCGCGGCCACTCCTCACAGCGTCGTAGGGACAAAGCCAAGTCCGGTGTCAACCACGCGAAGGAGCTGAACGTCGCCGAGCACATCGGCACGGCCGCCGTCGGCCCCACCCTGGCGACCCCCCGCCTACCGAAGGCGGGAGCTACACCTCCACCGCGAGAGCCAATCCACACCCCTCTCAAGAGACAACCGAACGGCCGGTCAGCGTCGGCCGGCCACGCCGAAGGGACAGCCGATGGAACCTCGCGGCTACCGCATGGTCATATCGACCCCGCAGGACTACGTCACCGCCTCCGCGCTCGCCGAACGCCAGCTCTACGCCTGGCTGGAACAGAAGCGCTACGACACCTCCGCGCTGGACGAGGGCCGCAACGACATAGCCGCGAACGTCACGCTCGACCGTGACTCGGCGTCAGGCCTTCGGGGCGCCTACACCCGCTGGCGCATGCGCGAGACCCCGTCTCCGCACGTCGGGACCTGGCAGTCCACGCTCATCATCCGCCGGGACCATCGGGACCCCGAGGACCGCACCTGGCTCCAGGTCGACATCGAGCACATGCCGGCGTCCCGCGACAATCCACCGACCCGCGCCAACACTCCCGCCATCGCGCGCCTGCTTCTCGACTCCCTCGACGCGAGAGACGGTCTCGCCGAGGTGAAGTCGAAGCCCAGCTTCATCGAGCCGGAGGATGTCCAGGAGGTCATCGAGGAACTCTGCGACGAGCAGCGCCGCCTCCCCGTCGTCGTCGCCACCGTCCCGTACGGCGCTGACGCCGACACCTACGCCGAGACCACGCTGGAGACCGCCTGCAAGTACCTCCCCGGCCTCGCCATCCTCTACGTCCTCTCGCCCGAGGCCCAGCCCGCTTTCAACAGAGCTCTCGAATTCCACCCGGTGTTCGGGGGCGGCATCCGCACCTACCTCCCCGGCATGGACCCCGCCTGGAAGCCGGACGCCCAACGTCACCCGGTGATGTCACGGCGAACCCTTGAGGCGGACGTGCACCGTGCCGCGAAAACCCTCGCAGTCCTCCCTCAACGTCTCGCACTACGACACCAGTTGCCTGGCGCTCTGGCATCGCTGCCCATCCAGCGAACCAGACCGCGCCAGCAAGCCCACGGCTCCGACGTCGACAAGCTGACCGTCGAGAACAAGACCCTCAACGCGCTCCTTGACGAGGCCGAGCAGATCGAGGCGACCCGAGCCCAGGAGATCTGCGGACTCAACGAGGACCTGGAGAAGGCGGACCACGCCGCGAACGAACTCCGTGGCGAGAACGAGGAGTTGTACGAGCAGTTCCAGGCCGTCCAGCGCCGCGTCCGTTTCCTGCAGGAACAGCTCAGGAACACCGGCGAGTTCGAAGCCGCCAACGCCGAGCCCCCAACCCTCGACATCATCTACCCGGAGACCTTCTCCGACCTGCTCGACCGCCTCGGCGAACTCCCGCATCTCTCCTTCACCGGCAAGCAGAAGATCACCCGCGACCTGGACAGCCAGTCCGTGGACAACTGGCTTCACGTCGCTTGGGACGCTCTCCTCTCCCTGAACCACTTCGCCAAGGCCTCGGCAGACGGCACCGCAGGCGGCGACTTCCTCAGCTGGTGCAAGGGCGAGGAGTCACAGGCATACCCGTTCCCGGCGGCCAAGGTCGCAATGCGCGAGTCGGACACCGTCGCCCGCAAGGACAAGCTCCGCCGCGAACGCATGCTCCCCGTGCCGAAGTCGGTGGACCCGGCCGGCGAGGTCTTCATGCAGGCGCACCTGCGCATCGGCTCGGGCAACACCGTCGCCCCGCGCCTGCACTTCTACGACGACGGACCGCAGACAGGCCGGGTGTACGTGGGGTATCTCGGCCCCCACCTGCGCAACACCCTGACCTGACGGGCGCGGTAGGGATCAGGCCCCGGCCACGAATGCCACGAACTCCGTCCAGTGATCTCGCCCCACGCCGAAGTGCGGGCGAGTCACGCCCTTGGAGTCCCGTACGTAGATGGCCTGTTCGGTGCGGGCGACCTCGACGTAACTGTCGCTCTGGATTCCGTTTGTAGCTGATCCCGAGCCGGGCGAGTCCCTTCACACTCATGGGCCGAGCTGGTCCATCCCCGTGCGATGCGCGGCCCCAAGGAGATTCGACGGAGTCACCACAAGCAGGCAGAGAACTGCTGGGGGCAGCACAGGTAGACCACCGCGCGTTCACCGACGGACGGACTGTTAACGGCCCGCTGTTACCTGGGCTGCGCGGGGAGTTCGCTGACGAAGGTGCCTACGCCTGGGTGCATCTGCGCCAGACCCGCAGCCCGTAGCTCCGTCAACACGCGCCGTGCGGTCATCTGTGCGATGCCGAACTCGCTTTGGATCGCCAGAACACCGGGCAACTGCGATCCCGGCGGATAGGTTCCGTCCGCGATCCGCCCCTCAACGACCGCGTAGACCTGCTTCCAGCGTGGTACATCCGGCTCCCATTCCATGCCCTGGACGCTAGGCGGCCCTATCAAGATGAGCGAGACGAGTTGGTCAATACAGACTAGCTACCCTAGCTAGCTATGCATACTCTGTATGCAGAACACCCCGGCGGCCTGGCAGGGCCCCGGGGCGTGGCCACCAGCCTCCAAGGAGCTGATGACAGTGAGAATTATCCACACGCTCGTGCGGTGGACCCTGGGAGTGTTCGTGCCCGGTACCGGCAGGCGCCGGGCGGACACACGCTCCGCCGGGCAGACCCCCGCTTGTATGTTGGAGGCGCCCCCTGCGACCGCGCCGTGGCCCCCGCTGCGGCGCTCGCCCTACGGCGTCGAAGTGCCGTTGCCCGGTGAGGCGACAGCCGTGGTCCGACCGTACGTCGTCCTCGCCGAGCGGGAGCGCGAGTGGGCGTGTGAGCGGGCGCGGCAGCGGCGGCGCCGTGTCGCCATGGTCCTGGCCGCCGACTTCGGTATCGACCTCGACCGGCATGTGGTCGGCGCCGAGGCGGTGGCCTGATGAGTGAGCCGGGCAGGCCGCGCGAGCCGCGGGAGCCGAGCGGGGCCCCGAGACCGTCCCGGGCCGGACGCGTGCGCCGGGGCGTATGTGTGTCAGCTGCTGTGCGATCACCGATACGCCGGTCGTCGTCTCGGTGGTGCACCAGGGAACCGGCCCCGGCTTCACGGTGTACGTGTGCCAGGACTGCGCCCCGCACTTCCCGCCAGTACCGGACGTACTGTCGCTGCCGCCGGCGTCTGGCCACGGTGGTGGCGAGCGGTGAAGGCCGGAACCCCTCCCGAACCGGGCAGGTCCCGTATGGTCATCAGCACCTACCACCTCGACGGCGACGGGCGCCTGCTCGGCGCGGCGGAGCCGACCGCGTACACCCCTGGCACGACCACGCTCCCGCCGGTGTCCCTCGGGTGGCCCCCGTGCCGCTGCCCGAGGTGCCGGACCGGCCGCGGTCCACGCGGCCGGTAGTGGCTCCCGCGCACGGCCTGCGGGCGACCGCCCTGCGGAGGCGCGCACTACACAACCAAGGCAAAATATTACCCCTGCATGATATTGTGCAGGGGTAATGAACGGGAGTGAGGGAGTGCATGCCCTTCAAGATCGTCGTGGTGGAACCGGCGAGAAGCTGGTTGCACCATCTCCGTCAAACCGACAGGGACACACTGGTCCAGATCACGCAGGCACTCAACGTTCTGCAGATCGAAGGCCCCGCCCTGGGGCGCCCTCTCGCTGACCGGATCACCGGCTCGGCCTTGCCGAACCTCAAGGAGTTGCGGCCCGGCTCATCCGGAGCGAGCGAGGTGAGATTGTTGTTCGTGTTCGATCCCGAGCGGAACGCTGTGATCCTCGTCGGCGGCGACAAAGCCGGCAACTGGTCCGGGTGGTACCGGACGGCGATCAAGGAAGCGGAAGAGGCGTACTCGGCGTACAGGGAGGAGTCATAAGCATGAAGAAGCAGAGCACTGCGAACGCCGTCGACTGGGATGATCTCAAGGAAGAGTTCGACTTCTCCCCGGACGAGAAGAAGGAGATCGAACAGGGCACCGCCGCACTCCTGTCCGAGGTGCGCGCTTACCGCCTCGCCGAGGTCCGTAAGCGCCAGCACATGACGCAGACGACGCTGGCCAAGATCCTCGGTATCACCCAGGGGCGTGTCTCGGCCATCGAGAAGGGTGCGCTCAGCCGCTCCGAGGTCGACACGCTTGCCGCCTACGTGGAGGCCCTCGGCGGAAAGCTCAAGCTCGTGGCCGACTTCGGCGACGAATCGCTTGTACTGGGGTAAGGCAATTCGCCCTACGAACCGCGCCCGACCGCCACGCCCGACCATGTGCTCGGGGCGCGTGACGTCTTTGGAGTCCCGTGCGTGGATCGTCGCTGAACCAGGTGGTCGAAGCCGCCCGTGAGTTTCGGCGCGGCCGGGGTCAGCCCAGGGCGTCGATGGCCTTCACGATCAGGGCGCGCGCGTCCGCCCCGTACACGGCCAGTTCTGTGAGCCGGGCGAACGCCCGCAAGTACATGTCGAGTTCGCCCGGCGCCGTGACGGTCACCTTCGCGGCGAGCAGCTCCACGTGGATCCGGGAGTCGTCGAAGACCGTGAACTGCTCCAGTGGCCACATGACCGCCTCCCGCGCCGCCGTGGCCGGGATGATGCCGAGCGACATGGACGGCAGGGACATCGCGGCGAGCAGGTTGCCGAGCTGGCCGGCCATCACGTCCTGATCGCCGATCCGGTGATGGAGGACGTTCTCCTCGACCAGGGTGGCGAACCGGTGGTCGCCCTCGTGGATGACGCGCGCACGGCGCATGCGGACCTCGACCGCGTCGGCCACGTCGTCCGGGGTGCCGCGGAAGTCCGCGATCGTGCGCATCAGCGCCGTCGCGTAGCCGGGTGTCTGCAGATAGCCGGGCACGACGTGGGAGGCGTACACGCGAAAGTGGCGGGTGCGCTCGTACAGCTTGGCCGAGGTTTCCGCCAACTGCTTCATGCCCGTCCGCTGGAGCCGCTTCCACTGGAGGTACATGGCGTCTGCCTGCCGGTTGGCCGCGATCAGGTCGTCCGCCTGGTCGGCCGCGCCGCAGGCCGCACACCAGACACGGATGTCGGCGTCGGCCGGGGCGGTGACGGCGTTCTCGATCCTCGACGACTTGGCGACGGACCAGCCCGCGAGACGGGCGAGTTCCTTGCCGGTGATGCCCGCGTCCAGGCGCAACTCCCGAAGCCGGGCCGCGAGAGCCGCGCGTGCTTCCTGCACGCTGGACGTGGAGAACATGGACATGGACGGCTACTTGACCTCGTACTGATCGTGGGGGGTGGCCCGCTCCCAGATTCGTTCGTATGCGGCCGCGTGGTGGGAGACCGTGCCGCGCTCGTCGCAGAGTTCCTTGCCGACCCATTCTCCGTCGCCGGAGAAGTGGTGGACGCGCATCAGCCGCCCGTCGAAGATCCACAGGTCGGTGCCCGGGACCAGCAGGTCCCACGCGCGGTGCCGGGCGAGCCAGCGCACTTCCTCGCCCGCTTCCACGTTGGCGCGGGTCTGGTAGTGCTCCCACGCGATGTAGTCGGTGACCGGCTCGGACACGATCCTGACGCGCCGCACGTGCACGCCGCGGGCGACGGCGTCCGCGATGTTCTGGTGGTAGGGACGCCACCAGGAACCCCGGTCGTCCCAGTCCACGCGCCGCCCGTCCTGCCAGGCTTCGAAGCGGGGGTTGGTGAAGTAGGCGTCCCTCATCTCCAGATGGGCCGCCGACTGCTTGGCGTCGGCGAGGAGTTCAGCGAACTCCGGGATCGAGCTCATCGCACGCCTTCCTGATGATCGGGATCATACGGGCCGGGATCCTGATGACGGTCTCGCCGGGCGGGATCGGCGCCCTCGCCGGGGACAACGTGTCGCATGTCGCGGTCGTCTCGTCGTCGGCCCGGTAACTCTGGATCAGCAGATCGTCCGTGCTGGTGTCCACCCAGACTGTCGGGCATCCGTCCTCGTCCGTCTCGGGATCGATCCCGACGAACTGAATGTTCATGGTGGCTGGTCTCCCGCGCTAGTCGGTTGCAGCGATTTACACCACCATCGTGCGCACACTTCGTGTCGTCAAGAGCGCATACTGCGAACGAACAGTGCCCTCAAACTGAAGTGTAATTCGGTGCAACTCCGTGGCCTGGTCAATGGAGGGGCTCCTACGGTCAGGGAAGACGCCGGAACCCCGGCGGCCTCGCGAACGGCCCTGGGCGGCTGAACTCCCGCCCCGGCTCCCCAACTCCGGACAGGTCGAGCAGCCGGGGCGGTCAGCACCACACAGCACGGCGACGACACCTCAGAAGGGCAGGTCAATGACCGTCACACTCGAACAGCCCGCCAGGACGCTCACGCGGGACCCGAAGGAACTCCTCAACGCGGTCGCTCCACACATCACCGAGTTGACCGTCAACGTGTTCGACTCCGGCATGAGCCTGTGGGACCGCGAAGTCTCCCTGCTCCTGCGCGACCACACCATGGTCCGCGACATGGCCGAACGGATCCTCGGCAACGCCGTCATGTACGTCATGGGCTCCATCGAGAACCCCGACGTCCACCTGGGCGTCGGCAAGCTCGTCGACATCGGCGTCCACCAGCTCATCCTCGACACACCCGTCTGGTGGGGCATCTGCCGCCTCTACAACGGCGGCCGGTTCAAGCACCATGCCCCGTTCGTCGAACGCCGCCACGACGGCCTGTGCCTGCGCACCGGCGACTTCCTCCGCTCCCAGGGCTGGGCGATCGACGAGGAGCTGTGGGCCATCGACGGCACGGACTGCTCGCCCTGCGACGACAAGGTCCCCGACAGCCACTGAGCCCGGCTACAGTCGCCCCCGTCCTCACGGCTCCCGAGGGCGGGGGCTCCCGCATCCCGACCACCAGAGGAACAAGCTGTGCCCGTACCGCACGACATCGCCGCCGAGACCGAACTGTGGGACGCCTACGCCGAGTCCGCGTTCAAGGACGATGCCGAGCCGTCGTTCTGTTGGACCCAGTACGCCGGCCACGGCCCCGGACCCGAACTCCTCGGCAGCCCGGCGACCGTGCTGGAGATCGGATGCGGCACCGGCCGCGCCCTCGCCCACCTCGCGCGACAGGGCGTCAAGGCCACCGGGGTCGACCTGTCGCCGCGCATGGTGGCGCTCGCGGGCGAGAAGTGGGCGCCGCTCGGGGTCCGGATCGAGCCGGGAGAGATCCTCGACTGGCTCGCCGCCGATGAGGGACGGTACGACGCCGTGTACTCCGTCTTCGGCGCGGCCTGGTTCACCGACCCGTCCCTCCTCTTCCCCCTCGTCCGCGAACACCTCGTCCCAGGCGGCGCCTTCGTGTTCTCCCAGCCGCCGGCCATCCCGGGCGCCTACGGGCCGCAGGGCATGTACAAGGGCGGGTTCGCGGGAAAGGCCATGTTCACGTACCGGTACAGCTACAAGCCCGCGGTATGGGAACGGCACCTGCTCCGAGCCGGTTTCACGTCCGCCGAGGCGACGGTGGTGGACGCCCCGAAGGCCGGGCACATCGGCACGCTCATCGTCCAGGCCCGCGCCTGACGGGTCGCGTCACGACCCCGGTCGGAATTCTCCGTAGCCGACCGCGTCACTTCATGGCCCTCGGAATGGGCCCCCGTCAATGCCAACCCAGTGCCGGCGGCCTGACAATCCCGCCGGTCAAGGCGAGCGCCGTCGGTTGCGTGCTCGTCCCACTGTTCGGTCGCCGTCGTCGTCGCCGGCTGCGGCGGAGAACGAGGTCGGTGGCAGCCGCTTCTGGCCACCCGCCACGATGAGGGCCTTGCCCCGGTAGACGGAGTCCACCGCGTCCTGGGGCAGGCCGCGATGACCTCGGCGTCCCACCGTCGCCTGGTCCGGTCACTCTCGGATGGGTGTCAGCAAGCTGTGAGCGCGGTGGCCCAGATCCACATCTTGAACGGTCGTGCCATCGGCGTAGGCCCGGGTGCGTCCGCCCACCTCGGCCGACAGCCCGGACCGTTCGGTGAGCCAGGCCGCCAGATCCGGGACGAGGCTCAGAACGACCGGTGCGAAGTCGCTGGTGTAGAAGTCGCGGATGTGCGCGGCCAGCAGGGCGATCCGGTGCGGGGAGCAGGCATGGGCGAGTTCGGGGAGTTCGCTGATGAACCAGCCTTCGGCCAGCTCACGGTAGATGTCGTCCTCGGTGGGAGGTTCCTCGCCCTCCTCCTGGAGCGGGAAATCGTCAGGGACCGCGTTGTGGCCGGGCCGGAATTCGGCACGCCAGGCCGCGAACTCGGCGATCCACGTGTCCTTGTCGACCGGCTGTGCGGGCGCGGGGGCGCCGGCGGTCGCGGTTCTCCCGTCGAGGAAGTCCGAGCCGCGGAGCTCCTGGGCCAGCCGACGGCAGCGGTGGAACTCCGCGTACTGCCCTTCCGACTCGCCCCCGGGGTGGAAGAAGTCTGCCGGGCCGGGGAGCAGCCGCGCGGCGAGGTGGGGGTCCGAGACGGGTTCGAGACGGCATCCGGACGTGGCGACCGGTCCGACGGCGGCCAGCCAGGATTCCCATGCCTGGTCGGCGTCCGGGAAGTATCCGGCACCGACTGTCAGCGGGTCGCCGCCGCAGGCGTCGATGTCCCACAGGTACCACTGGTCCGGGCCGTCCGCGGCGGCGAACGGCGCGGTGACGGCGAACCGGCTGCCGTAGGCGTCCCGGCACCACAGGGCCATGCCGGTCGGTTCGGCGGCGATCGAGCCGTCCGGAAGCGACACGGTACGTTCCCGCAGGTCCGTGACGGCCTTGATGGCCACCTGGGCCGCAGGGTGCGGGGTGATCCTGGTGAGGGCCAGCAGCAACCGCCATGCGCCGTTCCGCTTTTGCGGCTCGTCGGCGGCCGTGCCGGCCTGGAAGGCTGCTTGCACGGTGGCATCGGTCACGGCTTCGAGGAGCTGGTCCGGGCTGTAGGTGTCGAGGATCTCGGCGGTCCCTGATTCCCGCCGCGTGTCGCTCGCCGCGTCCTGCCCGGAAAGCGTCCGGCCCAAGCTGCGACACAGCTCGTCCTCGGTCCAGGATGCCAAGCCGTCCGCGGCGACCAGGCCGGTGACGATCGGTTCGGCGTCGCGTGCCGCGAGATCCATCCGGTGCCGGTCGAGCCGGCGACGGTGCTCCCCGAAGCCGGCCGACTCCCCCCACAGGCTTCGCGCCGGCTGCTTCCACGGCGCTGCTTCCTGTCGGGGCGGGCGGTTGGCGGGATTACCCGACCGCCCCGCCTTGTCGGCGGACCGTGACGACTGCTTCTTCTTGCGTGGCTTCGAGACGGGCACCCGACCATTGTATGAACGTGCGGCGGAGCACCATCGCCGGAATCCTGCTTTGCTCAGATAGGCTGTGAAAGCCGGTCTCCGACCGGAACATCGCGTTCCGTCGGATAGCGAAGTGCGGCAGCTCGACAAGGCCGGACTTGCCCGCAGTGGACAACGACGGCCGTACCGTGGACGACGTCGACCTGGGCGACTGGGCACTCCTCCAGCTCACCGACCTGCGGGACGACGGACCGACGTTGGTCGTCCGCCCGCTCAGAACAGTGCCAGACCCTCGCCGCTGGTGTCCGCGATGACCGGCCGGGGCTGGGCGGGGAGGCCGTCCAGGCGGTCGGGGCCGGCCTCGGCGGCCACGGCGGGGGCCGTCTCGGCCAGCCAGGCACGGAACCGTTCGGCGGCTTCTCGGTAGGGGACTCGGGCCAGGACGCGGTGCTCACCGGAAGGGCAGCAGTCGACGGTGACCGTGAGCAGGCAGGAACGGGGCGCGTTCTGGCTGCCCGTCCAGGACACACGCAGGATTCCGCAGGGCGTGCGCCCGCGCGCGGCGCGGTGGGTCGGGCGCAGCGATCGGCAGGCTGTGTGGGCGGTCCATGCGGCGAGGTGTTGCAGGGGCAGGGTGGTGCGTGCGCGGCAGCCGGGGCAGCGGTGCCAGTGGCGGAGCCAGTCCTCGGTGTCGGTGTCGAAGAGGCGTGTGTAGCGGTTCGCCACCCGGATGTCGTTGCTGTACAGGTGGTCGGGGCGTTCCAGGGTGTTGCAAGACTGGCAGAGAGGGGCGCGGGCGTAGTCGTGTTCGTGGCAGTGGTCGAGCACGGTGGCGGGCGCGGTGCGGCAGACGGCGCACGCCCACCCGGCCACTCTGCGGGGAGTACCGGGCTTCCTGCTGAGCGCCGAGTGCAACTGGCCCTCCAGCTCTCCGCTGTACGGGCGCAGTGCGGGGGTGGGGCCCTCGGGGCTCGTCGTCCGCTGCCCCTCGGCGCCTCGGGCTCGCCGAGGACGGGAGGGGGACTCGGTGACGGTCGCGTCTGCCTGGCGGGTCCGCGTGGCCTTCACCCACTGCGTCTCGGCGTGCTCGGCCGCGTCCAACAGCCTGACCACGGCGCGCGGGAGCCACCACGTCCGCCGCGTCCCGTCGCGGTCGGTCTGCTCCACGAGCATCCGCCGCCAGTCGAGTCCCGCCAGATGGTACGGCCGGTCGCGATCACGTCGTGCGGTCTGCTGGGGGCGGCCCGACTCCTGCATTTCCTCCGTGATGCGCCGACGCCAACGCAGGGCCGTCTCCTCGTCGCCCTTCTGCCTCGGTGCCCCACTAAACGGGCCGATGCGGACCAGGTCCTGCCGGTCCGTCCTCACCGCGTTCAGCTCCGCGGCTGCCTGGCGTATCCCACTCTCCGGGACACTCCACTGACCGCCGTCCGCACGCACCGTCGCCACCACGTGGCCGCCGAGCAGGGCGTACCCCGACCGCGCATGGGCAGGAGAGAGGGTGAACGCCCCGGAAGTCGTCGGCACGGCGCTGTCGGCCGTCAGCTCGACCCATAGAGCGTCCGCGGCGTCCAAGGGGATCAGGCCGACCATGCGACCGGGCATGACACGCTCTGACATGCCGACAGGCTAATGGCGCCGACGCGGCGACGGCTCGCCAAGAGGCTCGGGCAGTCGGTCACCCGCACTCAACTCGATGGCAGTTGCCCGTCGTTCGGCTTCCTGCCGACGGCACCCGCTGCGGTTCACGCGGGCGGTAGCGGCCTCCCCTGGACGGCCCGCAGACGGCGCCCCTGCGTAAGGCCGTCGCGCCCCGTCCGGTCGACATGGCACGTTTGAGCAGGCTTCACGCGCTCCCCTCACCCGAGTTGTCCGGTGTTTGCTGGTTGCCGTGTCATGGGCATTCTGTATGGGTCTGATCACCTGGGTGGGCGCAGCCTTGGGGGGCCGATGTCACGAGGGGACGGCTGGGCGGGAAGTGGTACCACCGGATCGGTCGCGGATCTCGTCGCCCGGTTCGGCCAGGAGGTCAGAGCCAAACTGCGAGGCCCCGCCGGGGCGGACAGCGGCAAGGAGGACAGCCTCACCGCACCGGTGGAGCACCTCCTGCGCGGCATGGCCTCGCGGCAGCGCCTCAGACTCGTCGCCCACGGCCAGAGCCGCGTCAAAAGACTAGGGATCCGACCGGACTTCGCCATCAGCTGCGGCGGCAGGACCATAGGGCATGTCGAGCTGAAGCAACCGGGCAAGGGGGTCGATCCGGAGAAGTGGCCCCTGAAGAGCCACGACCGGAAGCAGTGGGAGAAGATCAAGGCCCTCCCCAACGTGCTGTACACCGACGGACACGAGTGGGCGGTCTACCGTTTCGGCGTACAAGTAGGCCCCATTGGACACCTCGTCGGAGATCTGAAGTCAGGTGGTCGGCAACCTGTCGTTGCGGACGAGGGGTTCGAGCGTGCCCTCACGCACTTCTTCACGCCGGCGCCTCTCACCCACGGCAGCATCGACGAACTGGTCAGGCGCATCGCGGGAATCTGCGACCTGTTGCGCGACGAGGTCACCGAACGTCTCACCCGCGAGGAACGCGGCGAGGCGGACGCGGCCTTCTCGATCCTGGCCGGGAACTGGAAGGACCTGCTCTTCCCCGACGCGCGTCCGGAGGAGTTCGCGGACCAGTACAGCCAGACGCTGACCTTCGCCGTCCTGCTGGCCCGTCTCGATCGCATCGATCTGCGCAAGCTCTCCCTCCCCGAGGTCGCGATCCGATTAGGCAAGCGTCACTCCCTGATGGGCAAGGCGCTCGCGGTCCTGACGGACGAGGCCCTCGTCGACCTGCGGGGGATCATCGACACGCTGATCGACGTCATATCCGCCGTCGACCCCGAGATGTTCAAGGACGAGACCGGGGACGCCTACCTCCACCTGTACGAGGGCTTTCTGAGCGCCTACGACCCGGAACTGCGGCAGCGGACGGGGACGTACTACACACCCGGGGAAGTCGTCCGCTTCATGGTCGGGTTCACCGACGAGGTGCTGCGCGACCGGCTCGGCCAGGAGGACGGGTACGGAAGCGAGGATGTCACTGTGGTCGACCCGGCCATGGGTACCGGGACCTTCCTCATCAACATCATCGACCATGTGGCCAAGGACTTCGCGTTGAAGTACGGCAGCCACCTCAAGTCCGGGCTCCTGCGGGAACTCTCGAAGCGGCTCGTCGGGTTGGAGAAACAGACCGGGCCCTACGCGGTGGCCGAACTCCGTGTCCACCACGCGTTCCAGGCCCACGATTCCGATGTGACGCGTCACCCGCCGAGGCTTCTCGTGGCCGACACACTCGACGATCCAGCCGTCGAGCACCATCTGGGCCTGATGTACGAGGCGATCGCCCGCCACCGCCGTATGGCGAACAAGATCAAGGCGGACGAGAAGGTCATGGTCGTCATCGGCAATCCGCCCTACCTGCGGGGTGCGAGACAGTCGGGTGTCGGACGCTGGATCACCGAGGGCAACCCGAACGAGCAGGGCCCGATCCTCGCCCGCTTCCACCCCGAGGACAACGGACGCGTCGGATACGCGCTCGACAACCTCTACGTCTACTTCTGGGCGTGGTCCACCTGGAAGGTCTTCGACCAGCTCACGGCCTCGGGCACACCGAAGGCGCCCAGCGGGATCGTCGCCCTCATCACCAACTCCGGATACCTGGACAGTGAGGGCGCGGCCGGAATGCGTCACTATCTGCGCGAGGCGGCCGACGAGGGCTGGGTCATCGGCCTCTCTCCGGAAGGCCCCTACTCCGACACCCGCACCCGTGTGTTCCAGGACGTGAAGCGCGAGATCTGCGTCGCCGTCTTCGTCCGCCGGGGTTCTCCGGACCCGGGGACCCCGGCACCGGTATGGCGACTCGACGTCCCGGAGGGCACGCGCGAGGAGAAGTTCGACTGGCTGGAAGGGCTCGGCGTCAAGGGGCACAGGAACGGGACTTCCTGGCAGCTCTGCCCCACCCAATGGACCGCGCCCTTCCATGTCACGTCCGACTCCGAGTGGTCGGTCATGCCACCGGTGGACGCCCTGCTGCCCTGGACGAGCTCCGGCAATAAGAACAACCGGAGTTGGCCCGTCTCACCCAGCCGGAAAGTTCTGGAAAGGCGCTGGCGCCGGCTCATCCAGGCGCCGGCGGAAGCCAAGGCGGCGCTGATGAAGAGCACCGGAGACCGCCGACCGGACAAGCCCGAACCGCCCCTGCCCGGCCAGCAGGAGCAGGGCACCCTCGCCGAGGAAAAGGAGACGGTTCCGGTCGTCGTCCCGTACGGGCGGATGACCTTCGACCGGCAGTACGTCATCGCAGACCGGAGAGTGATCGACCGGCCGCGGCCGGCCTTGTGGTTCGCCCACGACGACCAGCGCCAGATCTACCTGTCCGAACTCCACACGGAGTCAGGTCGCCCCGGCCCTGCGGTGAGCTTCACCGCCCTGCTGCCCGACATCCATCACTTCAAGGGCACCGAAGGCGGGCGCGTAGCCCCCCTCTACCGCCACCCTCACCGGGCCGAACCAAACGTGACACCCGGACTGCTGCAACTGCTCAGCAGGACGTACGGCTTGACGGTTACGGCCGAAGACCTCTTCGCCTACATCGCGGGAACAGCCGGCCACAGCGGCTACACGCGCCGCTTCGCCGCGAACCTGGCCGAGCGCGGCGCCCGCATCCCTCTGACGCGTGACCCGGCCCTGTGGGCGGAGGTGGTGGAAGTGGGTCGGCGGACCGTGTGGATCCATACCTACGGTCGGCGCTTCGCCTCTCACCAGCACGACAGCCCGTCCGCACCGAGCCCGAGACTGCCCGTGGCGGAACAACCGGAATGCGTGGTTGCGATCGGAGAGGACGAGGGGCCGCCGGAGGACATCTCCTACGACGCGCCCACGCGAACGCTCACGGTGGGCACAGGCTCGATACGTCCAGTGACACCGGAGGTCTGGGACTACCGGATCGGCGGGGTACAGGTGATCCGCAAGTGGTTCGGCTTCCGCAAGCTCAAGCCGGACGTGGAACGGCAGACCCCGTTGAACGACATCCTTCCTCCGACCTGGCCTTCCCGATGGACCCTTGACCTGCTCGACCTCATCAACGCGCTCGGGCTTCTCGTAGCCCTGGAGCCCCGGCAGACGCGGCTCCTGGACGCCGTGAGCAACGGCCCGCTCATCACCACCGACGACCTGCGGAACGAGGGCATCCTGCCCGTACCGGCCTACGCGACCAAGGAACCGAGGCCACCGCGGAGGTCCCGGCGCACACCCGGAGCTGGTCAGGAGAGCTTCGACTTCCCGGAATGACACGCGCCCTGCTCCTCGACGTGGCAATGGCCACCGCGTGGGGAACATGAGCCTGATCCGCTCTCCGGCAAGGCCGTTCGGCGTCGGGCGGCCTGCGTGGCGGCGACAGCAGGTGGGATCCGGCCAATCCACCGCGGGCACCGGCGACAGCGGTCAAAGGCTTTGAGCGACGGCACCGGATCGGCCTACGCTCCGACGACGAATCATGTCGTGCCCCGGTCACGCATACCGCCCATCCCCGTTCGACCACCCCGTCAGTCGACAGGAGCGTGTCCCTTGCCCTTCCCACCCGGTGACCTGGTCGCCGCCTTCGGCAGGCATCTGCACTTCAAGAGCCTGGAGCAGGCCCTGCTCGACCGGCATCCGGAAGTGGCCGATCGGGTGTCTTTCGACGACACGAGCCGGTTGATGCATCTGAAGGTCACGCTGTCCGCCGCGCGCTCGGTCACCTTGGCGCAGGTGCGCATGGGGTACAGCACGGTCTGGTGCGTGATGGGTCCGGAGCTGGACAGCGAGCCGTCCGTGTGGCCGCTGGACACACCCGACGAGGTGCTTGTCGACGCCCTGCATGCCGTGGCCTCGGCGCGGATCACCGGTGGGGCGGTTTCCTCGCCGTGGTGCTGGAACGAGAGCGAGCCGTCTGACATGACCGAGCTGGCCGACCTCTTGAACGCACGTGGCCTCGGGGTACGGCGGGTAGTGGCAGGCAACCGCTGGTTCGCGTCGGGCCCGCGCCATGCCGCGAAACTCGACATCGCCGGTCGCGACCACGGCTGCTTCGTCGAGGCCGAGTTCCCCGACGTGTTCGTCCGTGTCTCGCTCAAGCCCGCCCTCGGCTGGTTGGTCGATGCGTACGTCACCGAGGTCGAGGCCTGGGGCCGTGTCGACCTGGGCTGGAACCTGTGGGGCAGAACGCTGCCCGGACCGGGAGTACCTCGTGCACGCGCCTCGGTGGCGGAGATCGTCAAGGTGTTGGACGGAGGCCTGAAGGCCTGGGATCTGGAGGTGAGCGTCGGGGGGACGGCCAGGGACGTACCCGATCGGCTGGACGACCTCGACATCGGTCTCGACGAACTCGTCGAGGACCCCGTGCCCGTGCAGGGAAAGAGCTTGCTCGGTCCCCGGCAGCTCACCGACGCGGTTCTCGACCAGCTCACGTCTTGCGGCTTCGGCGATCTCGAAGAAGGCGACGCCGAAACGCTGATACGGTCCCAGGCGTTCCACATCGAATGGCACAACCGCGCCGGGAACCTGTCCACTTCGGAGGTGCAGCGGCTGAACGGCCTGGCCGCCGCAGCCGGTGACGATGTACCCAAGCGGCTCATCGTGATCACTGCAGCCGGTATCAGCCGTCCGGCCGCGCGCTTCGCCGACACGGCCAAGGCATTCGTATTCTGCATCGATCGCACGACCGGGAGGCTCATGGGGCTGAACTCGCGAGCCCGCGAAGCCCGGCTGCCCGACACCGAACCGGCCGGGCAGGACCTCGGTTCCTGGTAGGCCGTCGCCTCCGACAAGAGCGGTTCTCGTCAGCGCAACAAGTCCTCTGCCCTTCCCGGAATGCCCCGTAGGTGGCGTCCGGCCTGTTCCATCGCCAGCAGGAGCGACCGACCCTCTCCGGCCGTGACCAGACCGGCGACGGCGGCCTCGCGCATCATGCCGACCGTGTCCTTCACACAGATGCCCCTGCGGTGTGCGTAGCGGCCCGCTTCGCCGTCGTCCGTGATCCACACCGAGCCGGCGAAGCCGCTGCGATACTCGATGACGACCAAGGTCTCCGCCTCACCCAGGTGTTGCAGCGGTCGCGACGAGGAGCCTGCGAAGACAACGCGGCGGACGCGGTCCACCAAGGCGGTTTCGGCGGGGTCGTCGATCTCGATGGGCTCGCCGAGCCATCCGTCTGCCGGCACCTGGCTCAGCTTCGGCCAGTAGCGCGCGGACTGAGCCGATTCGGCGGCCACGGCCTGAGTCCAACGGCCGCGACCGTCGAGGACCTTCTCCAGGAGGCTCAGCCGGTCGACCGAGGCGAAGTTGCACAGAACGGTGTTGTCGGGAAACCAGCAGTGGCGCGTCATGGCTGGAAGACCAGGTCCCCTTCGTCCACGTCGCTGCCGGACGGCGCGTCCTCCTGCGGAGCCGGTTCGGGTTCCAGCAACTCCCGCATCCTGTCCACGTCCTGGCCTGTGTAGGCGGCCAGCGGGCGTAGCGTCGTGTCTCCCGCGAGGTAGGCGTCGTACAGCAGCTGGGCGGGGCGGAAGGGCAGTCGCCTGGCCAGTGACCACGTCTTGCGGGCCTCGAAGAGATCGGCCTGTCCCGTGAGCCAGTGGCAGTCCTGTGTCGTGAGGCCGCGCAGCCTGCTCGCCGTCTCCGAGGCGATCAGATCCAACTGTGCGAGCCGTGCGGCGAGGGCGCTGGGAGACACCTGGAAGTGCACGACCAGAGAGGTGAGCTGCTCGTCCGTGAGGCCGTCCGCTCCTGCCTCCGCACCGATCTCCCTCCGGGGCATCAGGAAGCGGGCGGCGAAGACGTTGGCCCGCACCTCGGTCAGGTCCTTCTGACGTCCGGGCGACAGGTGGGTCTCGGTCAGCAGGTCCTGGGCGTCCCTGGCCAGGATGTGGCCGAGCTCGTGGGCGAGCGTGAAACGCTGGCGGGTCGGCACCTTCGTCCGGGCGATCATGATGAGCCGGAATCCGTCCGCCTGCCAGGCCGCGCCGTCGATTCCGTCCGGCAGGTCGATCTTCGCCACGTCGACGCCGAAGGCGCGTTCCAGCGCCTGGACCAGATCGGCCGTGTCCATGTCGCCGACGGTCGGTGAGCCCGCGGTGGCGAGCGCGGCAAGGGCGTCCTCGGCGAGAGCCGTGCCCTGGTCGACGTAGCGCCTGAGGTCCGAGCGGACGACAGGCAGCTCCGGAAGCCGCGGGGAAAGGCCCAACAGGTCGATCACCTCGTGTGCCGTGGTGAACCTTTCCACGAGGTCCTTGAGCTGGCCGCGATCCCGCTCGTCCACCGCCGGAGTGCTGGTGCGGGCGGCGAAGGCGGGACGGAGCGGTTCACGACCGGTCAGCAGCCAGTCGACAGTGGTGCCGCCGAACTCCGCGATCCGGGCAAGGTCGTACGACGTGAACCTGCGGACGCCGCTGAGGGATTTCGACAACTTGTCGGGCGACAGCCCGACGACCTCGGCGAACGCCGTCTGACTGATCGCGGCCGCCGCCATGACGTTGCGTACGCGGTCGATTACGGATTCACCCATGAGTTCACCATATGGGCGAGTTGCGAAAATCGCAACACCGTGTCACGTGGCACGGCACAGGCCATTTGGTCGGCCTTGCGTCCCCATCGTGTACACAGGTTCGAATTCTTCAAATCGTGTGAACCTGTTGACGTTGCCAACACGCTACTGTCACGCTTGAAGTGCCAACAAGGCGCATCAACAGCCCGCGTGGCCCCTACTGCCGCGCCCAGCAACGGGAACCGACCATGACCGATCAGCCCCCTGCATCCCTGCGCGACCTCCTCCTCGACCGCCTGCGCCACTCCGACCTCGCACCTCAGGTGCAGGAACTGCTACGCGAGCTGGTCCCCGACGAACCGGCCAGGAGCAGCGCGGGGCGGGCAGGACCCGTGCAGCTCCGGTCCATCACCGCGGCCGGCTGGCGCGGCATCGGTCCGCGGACCACCCTCGAACTGCCGCCTGGGCCCGGCCTGGTCGTCGTCGCGGGTCCCAACGGCTCCGGCAAGTCGAGCTTCGCCGAAGCCGCCGAGACCGCGCTGACGGGGCGCAACTCCCGGTGGGACGGGCGGCGGGCCACCGACTGGCAGAAGGGCTGGCGCAACCTGCACAGCCCCGACGTCACCCCCGAGGTCCGCGTCGAGCTGGCCGCGGGCGAGCGGGGCGAGGCGATCACCGTGCGGCGGACCTGGCACGGGCTCAAGGTCGATGAGGCGCGTACCCGGGTCGAGGGGGAGGACGGCTCGGAGCGGAAGCTGGAGGAAGTCGTCGACGCCGATGCGCTGGACCTCGCCCGGCCCTTCCTGCCGTACAGCGAACTCGGTTCGATGATCAACGGCACGCTCGGCGGCCTGCACGACGCCTTTTTCAAGCTCCTCGGGCTCGAACTGCTCGCCGAGTTCGACGGGCGGGTCAAGGACGCCGCGAGCGAGTGCGAGCAGACGATCAAGCACGCGGACGCGCTCACCGCGCAGCTCCTCGACGCGCTGGGCACGGTCGACGATCCCAGAGCCCGCGAGGCCGCCCAGGCGCTGTCGGGAGCCAGGCGCGATCTCGGACGGGTACGTGCGCTGCTGGAGAGCCGTACCCCGGCCGCCGAGGCCGAGTTGGCCCGGCTGCGTCAGCACGCGAGCCTCGCCGGGCCGGACCTCGCGGAGGTCAGTGGGGCTGTCGCCCGGCTGCGGGAGGCCGCCGCCGGTGCCGAGGAAGCCCGGTACGGGAGCGCCGAGGAGGCCCGCCGCCTGGCCCGGCTGCTGGAGGCGGCCGTCGAACACCAGCGGCGCTCGCGCGGCACGGACTGCCCGGTCTGCGGCGCCGAGAACCGGCTGGACCGGGCGTGGGCCGAGCAGGCGCGGGCGGAGGTGGAGCGGCTCCAGACGGAGGCCGTCGGAGCCGAGGCCGCACGGCAGGAGGTGGCGGTCGCCGTGCGGGCCGCGCACGACCTCGTACAGCCCGTTCCTGTCTGGCTGCGCGGCGAGACCTCCCCGCTCACGGCCATGTGGCAGGAGTGGGCCCAGTGCCGGGACATCGCCCACCCCAGGGAGCTGGCAGACCGCGTCGAGCGTGCCGTGGGCGCCTTGGACGACGCCTGCCGGCAGGTGCGGGAGGAGGCCTCCGGGCGGCTCGCCGAGCACGACGGTGCCTGGCAGCCGTTCGCCGTACGGCTGGCCGAGTGGCTCGGTGCGGAGGGGTCGGCCGAAGCCGCACGGGACCGGCGTAAGCACGCTCGCAAGGCCCGCACCTGGCTGCGGCCGATCATCGACGAGTTGCGCGACGAGCGGCTGCGCCCGTTCGCCCAGCGGTCCCAGGAGGTGTGGCAGAAATTGTGCGAGCACAGCAGCGTCACGCTCGGGTCCGTCACCCTCGCGGGTACTCCCGGTCGTGGCAAGGTCGAACTCGGCGTCTCCGTGGACGACATGTCCGCCCCCGCCTACAGCGTGATGAGCCAGGGCGAACTGCACTCCCTCGCGCTCTCCCTGTTCCTGCCGCGTGCCACGCACGCGGACAGCCCGTTCGGCTTCCTCGTCATCGACGACCCCGTGCAGTCCATGGACCCCGAGAAGGTCGAGGGGCTGGCCCGGGTGCTTGACGCCTGCGCCAGGGACAGGCAGGTGATCGTCTTCACCCACGACACCCGGCTCCAGCATGCTGTCGCTCACCTCGGTATCAGTGCGACCGTCCTGCGTGTGAGCCGCCAGACCGACTCGGTGGTGGACGTGGAGACGCTCACCGACCCGGTGGAGCAGGCGCTCGCGGAGGCGCGGGCCGTCTCCCTGGACCCCGACCTGCCGCAGGACGTGGCCGACCACGTGCTGCCCGCCATGTGCCGGGTGGCGGTCGAAGCCGCCTGCCTGGAGACCGCGCGACGCAGGCTCCGCGACGAGAAGGGTCTCGGGCTGGGGGCGATCGAGAAGCGCGTGGAGTCCCTTGAACGCACCAAGTCGTACGTGTCTCTCGCTCTGCTCGGTGACGAGCAGCAGCACGCCCGTGCAGCCGTGGAGCGCATCTGCCCCGGAGGCTGGGCTCTGATCGAGACTTTCAACTCGGGCGCCCACATGCCGCTGTCGACCGTCGACGACCGCAAGGATCTCGTCCGCCGGACCAAGACGCTCGCGACGGCGATCCGGAGCAGCACCGGAACCCAGAGCGCCGGGGGCGCCCGATGAGCGCGTCCCCGGAGACCCTGGTGACCGCCGCCGGCCATCTCCTGCTGCCCGAGCCCGGCACCGTCAACACCCTGGCCCCGGGTTTGCGCGCCCGTGCCGCCGCGGTCCTGCTCCGCATGGCGTTCGACCAGGCACTGGACGCCTACTGGCGGCGGGTCACTCCGTCGATGACGCGGATCGGCAAGCACCGGATGCTGTGTCTGGAGTGGTACGCGGGCCGCGACACCGCACGCCGGTGTCGCACCACCTGGGCGGCGCTCAGCGCGGCCTGCCACTACCGCACGTACGAGCTTCCCCCGGCTCCGGCGGAGATCCACACCCGGCTGCTGGAGGTCACCGCACTCCTCGCGGCCCTGGGCGGCAGGCCGGACCCGGCTTCCGTCACGGCGACGGAAGACGCCTGAGGGCGCGTGCCGCGTCCTGGCACGTATCCCGCTGGGGGCGCCCGTTGTCAGCGGCGCCCCCTATCGTTCTGGAGGAACGCACGGTGCACGAATGGGGGACGTGGTGACCATGGCCGACGACGGAACGCCGTACCCGGAGTTCCGGCTGAAGCTGCCGGGCGGCGGCCCCGAGGCCACGGGACGGCTACTGACCGAGAAGGGGACGAACGGGAGCCAGAAGTTCGTCGTCCTGGCCGGGTCGCCGGGGCGGCCGGAGGTGGTGCCGTCCTTCCCCGTGCGCATGCCGTCGTCGTACCGGCTGCGGCAGCGGCTGATCGAGGACGACGTCTTCGTGGAGTCGGAGACCTGGCCTGGCTGGATGGAACTCGTCGAGGACGTCGAGTGCAACTCGCCGTCGGCCGCCGCCGAGATTCTGGTCGGTCGCAGTGCCAACGGATGGCTGGAGTGGAAGACCGCCGACGGCCATCCGCTCTCCGACTACCTCGACCAGGTGTGGTGGGGACCCAACCGGGCGTGGCTGGTGCGCGGCTCCAACGTCTCCGGTCTCGACCTCGTGCCGCGGCTGTGGCTGCCCGAGCGGCTGGTGACCCTGCGAGCACGTCACCTGCGCCAAGGGGTCGAGCAGGGCATCAGCAAGGACCGGCTGCGTACCGCCGTCGAGGAGGACTACGCCTCCACCGCGACATACAACCAGAAGGTGCAGCTGGTCGAGGAACTGCACATGTTCCTCTCCCGGATGCGGCCCGGCGACACCATGTGCACCATCTCGGGCGGCAGGCTGTTCGTCGGCAAGATCACGGGAGACGCCGAGCAGCTCGCCTCCGAGGACGGCCGGTCGGATCTGCGCCGGCCGGTGGACTGGGCAGACGACGGACACGCGTACGAGGACCTGCCCGAGGCACTCCAGCAGAAGCTCTCCGCACAGCATGACGTCGTCGATCTGACCGCGGTGAAAGATCTCATCGACGGCCTGGGGATAAGCGACGAGGACCTGATCGAGGAGGCCGAGGCCGCCGACCGGGACCCGAGTGTGGAGATCCCCGCGCTCACCGCACGGCGCGAGCTGGAGCTGCCCGAACCCACGGACGAGCTGGCCGACGACCTCCTCGTGCACGACACGGCCTGGCTGCGCGAAGTGCGTGATCTGCTGTGGGACGAGCGGCAGTTGGTGCTGTACGGCCCGCCCGGGACCGGCAAGACATATCTCGCCCTGAAGCTCGCCGAGTTCCTCGGTGGCGGGCCCGAGCAGGTCAAGCTCGTGCAGTTCCATCCGTCCTACGCGTATGAGGACTTCTTCGAGGGCTTCCGGCCACAGGAGGATCCGCAGACCCGGGAGGTCGCCTTCCGACTCACCGCCGGTCCGCTGCGGGAACTCGCCGATCTGGCCTCCCGCGAGGGCAACCGGCACATCCCGCACTTCCTGATTATCGACGAGATCAACCGCGCCAACCTGGCAAAGGTGTTCGGCGAGCTGTACTTCCTGCTGGAGTACCGCAACAAGTCGGTACGGCTGACGTACTCCGGCGACGACTTCGCGCTGCCGCCCAACCTCTTCGTGATCGGCACCATGAACACCGCCGACCGGTCGATCGCCCTCGTCGACGCGGCCATGCGCCGCCGCTTCGCCTTCGTCGAGCTGTCGCCGCGCACCGAGCCGACGAGCGGGTTGCTGCGCCGCTGGCTCACGCGCGAGGGCCACGACGCCGAGTCGGCCGACCTGCTCGACGCACTCAACTCCCGGATGGACGATGCCGACTTCCGCATCGGGCCCTCGTACCTGATGAAGCGGGGCGTCTATCGGGAGGGCGGTCTTGAACGGACGTGGCGAACCAAGATCCTGCCGCTGTTGGAGGAGTACCACTACGGGGAGGGCGTGGACATCGAGAAGCGGTACGGGCTGGCGGCTCTGCGGGATTCGCTCGGGTGACACACGTCATCGAACTCGTCGAGCACGCTCCGGCCATGGGCGTCGCGCTGCCGGACGCGGTCGGACGAGCGCTGGCGGCCGGGGACATCGTGGACGCGGTTCCCGATCCGTACGTGCCGGGGCACTGGTCACTGCGGGCCGGCAGCAAGGTCGGCGCCGTGGCAGTCGCGGTGCCAGGAGGCGAAGAGCCGATCACCGTACGCGTCGCCCCCAAGGTTTCCATCGCTCGTCTGTTCTTCCTCCTCGGGTACAGCCTCAACCCGAAGGGCGGCTGGCGAGACGGGGAAGTCGATGTCGCCGAGCACCGCGAGCTGCTGCCCGCGCTCGCCCATGCCGTGGAACGGCAGACCGGCCGGGCCCTGCGACAGGGGCTCCTTCAGGGGTACCAGGTGACCGAGGCGACGTCCCTGGTCGTCCGGGGCCGCGTCCGGGAAGCCGAGCAGATACGGCGGCAGTTCGGCGCGACGCTGCCGGTGGAGGTGGAGTACGACGAGTTCACCACCGACATCGCGGAGAACCGCCTGCTGCGCTCCGCCGTCGAGTGCCTCCTGCGGCTGCCCGGCGTACCCCACGACGTGCGTCACGGGCTGCTCCACCAGCGTGCCCGCCTGGCCGAGGTCACGGTGATCGTGCGCGGTCAGCCGCTGCCCGCATGGCAGCCGAGCCGACTCAACTCGCGCTACCAGCATGCCCTGCGCCTCGCCCGAACCGTCCTGGAGAACGCGTCCGTCGAGCACGCGCCTGGCGGGCTGCGCGTCGACGGGTTTCTGTTCGACATGAACAAGCTCTTCGAGGACTTCGTGACGGTGGCGCTGCGGGAGGCATGCCGTGGCGTCGGGTATGCGGCGCGGCTTCAGGATCCGCATCACCTCGACGAGGCGGCCGCGATCCGCATGAAGCCCGATTTCGTGCTCTACGGGCCGAACGGCGCCCCGTGCGCGGTGGCGGACGCCAAGTACAAGGCTGAGAAGCGGGAAGGTTTTCCGGACGCCGACCTCTACCAGATGCTCGCCTACTGCACCGCCCTGGGCCTGCGCGAAGGCCACCTGGTGTACGCCAAGGGAAATGCGCCGCATGCGGCCCACACGGTGCGGCACGCGGGCATCGTCATCCACCAGCACGCCCTCGACCTCGACCAGGAGCCCTCCGGGCTGCTCTCGGACCTTGATGAGGTGGCCGCGCGGCTGGTGAGCACCCCGCGCGTATGATCGACCACTGAGTGTCCGTTCAGGGTGGGGAGGGCGCCTCGTGCCGCAGCTCGCGTTCGCCAGCAGCTTCTGGGAGAGCTACGACGTCCTCCAGCGGCCCGTCAAGGCCGGCGTACGCAAGGCGATGCAGAAGTTCCAGCAGCTCACCGTCCCCGAACTGCAGGCGGACAAGGGACTGCACCTGGAATCCGTGGAGAACGCGCGCGACCCGCGTATGCGGACCATCCGCGTCAACGACTTCTGGCGGGGCGTCGTCCTCGCCCCGGACGACGGCAGCGACGTCTTCCTGCTCGTCAACGTCGTCCCGCATGACGACGCCTACACCTGGGCCGCGAAACGGCTTTACACGACGAACTCCGCAACACGGGCCCTGGAGGTCCGCAACGTCGCGGCGATCGAGCAGCTGACCCCGGCCTTGGAGAAGGCCGCCGCGACCGCAGAATCGCTGCTGTTCGCGAAGTACTCTGACACGGTGCTGCGTGAACTCGGCCTCGATGACCAGGTACTTCGGGCCGTGCGGACCATCGTCGACAAGGCGCAGCTGCGGGCCTTCGAGACGCTGCTGCCGGAGGACCAGTGCGAGGTGCTGCAGTACCTGGCTGAGGGTTTCAGCCCCGAGGAGGTGTACCGGGACGTGGTCGCCGTCCGGCGGCCCGTCGACGCGGGGCCCGACCCGGACGAGAGCCTGGCCGTCGTCATCGCCAACACCACGAGCCGTATCACCCTGGTCACCGGCCCTCGGGAACTCGCCGACATCCTGGAGAAGCCGTTCGCGGCCTGGCGGGTGTTCCTGCACCCCTCACAGCGCCGGGTCGCCTACCGAGTGTCGTACGGCGGTCCGGTTCAGGTCACCGGCGGCCCGGGGACCGGCAAGACGGTCGCGGCACTGCACAGGGTCAAGCACCTGCTCACCCGCTCCCCGGATGCCCGCGTCCTGCTCACCACGTTCACCAACGCCCTGGCCGCGTCGTTGCGGGAGAACCTGTCCGTCCTCCTGGACGGCGACGAGTCGCTTCTCTCCCGCGTCGAGGTGACCACGGTCAACGCCTATGCGCACGCCATCGTGACCCGCTTCGACGGCCGGGCGCCCTACCCGATCGGCGACCGGGAGGAGCGGCAGCTGTGGCAGCGGGCCGCCAAGAAGCTCGGCCTGTCGTGGACGGAACAGTTCCTGGCTCAGGAGTACCGCCATGTCGTCCTCGCCCAGGACCTGCGCACCCTGGACGACTACCGCGCGGCCTCACGTCGCGGCCGCGGCAGTGCACTGTCGCCGACCAGGCGAGAGAAGCTGTGGCCGGCCGTCGAGCTGTTCGAGTCCATGCTGCGCCACCAGAAGGTCACCACGCACCTCAAGGTGTGCGCCCGTGCGGCCGAGCTCCTGGCCGCTTCCTCACCCACGCACGACCATGTCGTCGTCGACGAGGCACAGGACCTGCATCCGGCCCAGTGGCGCGTTCTACGCGGCGCGGTGGCACCTGGCAGCGACGATCTGTTCATCACCGGCGACCCGCACCAGCGGATCTACGACTCGAAGGTCTCACTGGGCTCGCTCGGCATTTCGGTGGCCGGGCGCACGCACCGCCTGCGCATCAACTACCGCAGTACGGAGGAGATCCTCGCGTGGTCGACGGGCATCCTCACCCCGGTGTCGGTCGATGACCTCGGCGGTGAGGGCAGCGACACCCTGGCGGGTTACCGGTCGCTCCTGCACGGCCGCAGTCCGCACGTGGACGGGCACGGCTCGGAGCAAGCGGAGATCTCGGCGCTCGTCGAGCGCGTCGAGAACTGGATCGCGCAGGGCATCCGACCGTCGGAGATCGGCGTGTGTGCACGCTTCAACGTGCTGCTCGACAAGGCCTACGACAAGCTGGCCGCGGCCCGGGTGCCGGTGGTCCGGGTCAGAGACAATCCGGGGCCGGACACGGACGGCGTACGACTGGCGACCATGCACGCCATGAAGGGGCTGGAGTTCCGCAGTGTCGCCGTCGTCGGCGCGACGGCGAGCGCGCTTCCCTTCGCCCGCGAAGTGACGCCGGCCTCCGTGGACGCACTGCAGCACGACTCGGACCTGCTCCGTGAAAGGTGCCTGCTGTTCGTGGCGTGCACGCGGGCGCGAGAGGCGTTGGCGGTGTCGTGGAGCGGGACAGCCAGTACCTTCGTTCCTCAGACGAAGTGAGGTGCAGCTCCAAAGATCTGACTGAACGTCACTCTTCAGGTGAAAGAGCCCCGTTGCCGAGCCCGTCCCTGGCGAGTGCAGCTGCCTGCTTGCTGAGTTCGGCTACCCGCCGGGCCCTCTCCTCGAACTCCTGCAGTGCACGGAACGTCGCTCCGTACCGGCGCTGCTCGGCGATGTCCATCTGCGGGATGCGGGCGCCCTTGCCGTCGAGCCGGTAGGTGCCGCTGGAACTCGTGGACCGCCGGGTGTTCGCTGCGCTGCGCAGAAAGCCCTGGAGATAGTCGGTGTCGAGCTGATCGCTCACCGAGACCGGTTCCGGATCGCCGTACTCGACCAGCCCGGCGCGCGCGAGGTCGGCGACACTGACGGACGGCCCCTCCAGGCCACTTGGACCGGCGCCTGCCGTCAAAGTCGGCAACAGATCAGCCAGTAGCCCCACCTGCTCCGACAACTCCTGCTGCAGAGCCCGGTACTCCGTTGTGTAGTCGCGGTGGGACTCTGCGACGTGACGGCCAGGAGTGAGGTCCACGGTGTCGTCGAGGAGTTCGATCAGGGGTACGTCCGCGGTTTGGTCAGGTCCCGGTTCCATGGGGTCGTCCGGATCGTTCGCTGTGAGGTCGACCATGCGTACCTTGGCGACGACATCATCTGGGGACTGCGGGCGGCGCAAATGCCAGAGGTGCACGGGGAGCGCGTGCGAGGAGGCGCTCCCGGGCGGAAGGGCGATGATGCTCGTGAGGATGCCGCGTCGCACGAGCTCGGCCCTGATACGGCGGCCGGCCTTGCGGTATGCGACCGAAGCGGGCATGACCATGAGAACGCGGCCGCCGGGCGCGGTGTGGGCATAGGCATGTTGCAGCCAGGCGAGTTCTCCCTCGGCGCGCGAGGGTGTGCCGAGCTCCCACCGGGGGTCGAGAAGCAGATCCTCACGCCCCCAGTCGGTGGATCCGACGGGCGGATCACAGACGACGAGATCGGCCTTGAGATCCGGCCAGTGGTCGTCGCGCAAAGAATCCCCGGTGACGATGCGGACGTCGGCACGGCCTGTGAGATCGGCTCGCAGTTGCGCGAACCGAGCGCTGCGGGCGTCGGTCTCCTGGCCACACCGCGTCGGCCCGTGCTCAGGTCCGACAGCCAACAGCAGTGTTCCGATACCGCAAGCCGGGTCGAAGAGGGTCGCGTCAGCGGGCACCTCGCCGACGAAGCGCCGCGCACCCCGGACGATACGTGGCGAGGTGACCTGGTCGGACCCGGCTCGGCGTACGGAGTCGGTGAAGCGTTCAGTAAGGGCGTCCACCACGTCACCCGGTGATCCGCTCTCGCCGAGCTGCCTGGCCAGTCGTACGGCGTCCGCCGGCAGGGCTTCCGGAGACTCGCCCTCGATACCGGCGAGCAACTGGGCGACATCGGCGAGCCCGCCGATCATCTCCTCGCCGTAGGCCGCTCGCAGGGCTTGCCACAGCTGCACCTCAAGGGAGACTTCCTGGCCTTTACGCTGCTTGTCCAGCCACGTCTGCACTGCGGCCAGGTCGAACAGCGGACTGCTCGCACCCCCGCCTGCGGGTGAGGGAAAGTCCTCGTACCGCCGCCTCCAGTTGGAGACCGCGGCACGCGTGACGCCGGCGAGCCGGGCGATCTCGGAGCCGGTGACAAGCGGTCCGCCGACTGGTGGGGCGGGGTGGTCTGCCATGGACATAACCGTACACGGACCACACGACTCCATCAATCAATGGTATGTGTTGACGGTGTACACGAATATATCTCTTTGGACTGGCCCTCGGCGAGGGCGAGGGCGGCGTCAGCGATGCCGGCGATCCGGTCCGGAGGATGGGCATCGCGCCTCTCAGGGCGCTTCAGTGCGGACCGAGTCCGATGCGGGGCGGTGCGCAAGCCTCAGACAGCGCCCGGCTGGCTCATCGCAACTCGTCCACGTAGCGGTCCGTTCCTGGCACCGTGGGGATGAACGGCGCGACGAACTGCACGTCACCCAGCCCCGAAGCCGCCACGGCTGCGTCCAGGTCCGCGAAGTGGTCCTGCCAGCTGTCGCGAGGG